>JAUCGE010000028.1 GCA_030377965.1 Desulfobacterales bacterium HSG16 | reverse complement strand
TTTTATCCATAGCAAGGCTTAACGTGTCAATCTTATACGCTTCAAATTTATATTCAGATTTCATGCTGCTTCCAACCAATCATCTTCTGTGTTTGAAATGATATATCCATCGTTTTTTTGATGAGAGGAGAGGCTTTCTATACGAATCAAAGAGTGAACGCTATAGTTGTTTTGCTCGTATAACGCATCCATAGTTCCAGTTTCACGCATCAAGTGGCCTATTGGACCAATTTCGCGTTTTTCTAATATTTCAGATAGTTCCTGTGGAGTTAAAACCAAAAGTTTATCAAAAACCTTTTGCATTGCATCATGCACTTTTTGGCTGTGTCTCATTTTTGATCTCCTCTAATACTTGATTTACAGCAATGTTATCGTACACATTAAATTGCTTAATGATGTCACATGACAATAGGTTAATACATGATGGTTCTCTTGCAACAAGGCATGGAGCCATCCCATACATTTGTGTTGGAAAAATACGAAGTTTGCCTGTTGGCGGATACACCTCTGTAATAATAAATTTTATTTTATAACCCAATTCTGCTTCAATCATATCTATACAGGTGTCATATAGCTTATAAGCTCCTTCTCTATTATCGTCACATTTTAAATTTTTTATCAAATTTAAAATTTGATCTCGATATATTTTACTATTAAAATCAATTATTTCATCTTTATCAGCATCTAATATAGCCCAAATGATCGCACATTCTTTTTTCTGATCATTTCTATATGGGCTATCTTTTTGTCTTGTAGCCGTAACATACCACGCAAAAGCTAAATCTTTTGCATAAACATTGTTTTCCCAAAAATATATTCCCTTACCACGCACTCCGCTTCCCAACCTGAAACCGTTTTTTTTGATATCTAAATACTTCGTTACGGTCGTTCCATGGGAACCAACATATTCAACAGAATCGGTATCAATCATTTTAAAAACAAACCACGCGTCATCTCTTGTTAGCCATACATAGTTTACCACAAACTATTATTATCAACATTCTTCCAGATACATTGTTTGTTTTCAGATGTCAATTTTTTATAATTCATGATGCAAAGATATCTTTACGGGAAAAATGACTTTTTGTTCCATAATTATCAGCCTTTTATTTGCAGCTATTTTTGCAGGTCTTGGATTTTTCTTCAAGATAGAAGAAATCGGGGATTTATGGGGGCGTGTTGCAAAAAAAATACGTATTGCCAGGTGATAAGTACCATCAATTCACACTTGACACCCAATCTCAAATTCTCCATATTGCTAAAAAAATAATTTTTCATCCATAACAAACCTGGAATATTTGGAAAGGGACAAACCAATGGCGGAAACGATCAAAAACAAGGGATGGACGGTAACCAGTGCCGGAGTGGTCATCAATTTGGCTTTGGGTATTCTTTACACCTGGAGTATTTTCAAAAGTGCCATTAAAACCTCCATTGAACAAGGCGGGGCTTTCCAATGGGATCCGGCCACCATCAATGATCCTTATGCGGTTTGTTGTCTGGTTTTTGCGTTTTCCATGATTCTGGCAGGTAAATGTCAGGATAAATTTGGTCCCCGGATCACTGGCATGATGGGCGGTATTTTGGTGGGAATCGGCTTTATCTGGATCTCCCAAACCTCTGACTATGGTTCCTGGATTATCGGATTTGGTGTATTGGTGGGCATGGGTATCGGATTTGGGTATTCCTCAGCCACCCCACCAGCCCTGAAATGGTTCGCCCCTGAAAAAACCGGTCTGATCGCAGGCCTGGTAGTTTCCGGATTCGGCCTGGCATCGGTATATATCGCACCTTTGGCCAAATACCTTTTGGGCGTTTGGGGCCTGCAACAATCCATGCTGTTTTTCGGGGTGGCGTTTATTTTCGTGGTCTGCGGGGCATCCCTTTTTCTGGTGAATCCCCCGCCCAAATTCACACCCCCCAGACCCAAATCTCCAGAGGTGAGCCTGGAGGACATCATCAGCTATGAATCCAGTTTCGCTGGTTGGTTCATGGATGAAAACTTAGTCCAATCCAAAGCAAAAAAAAACCTGCCTGCTACCGTGGACATGAAACCCTCCCAAATGCTTAAAACCATTGATTTTTATATCCTCTGGCTGATCTATCTAGTGGGTGCCGGTTCAGGATTGATGGTCATTGGCAGCGTGGCTGGCATGGCCAAGGCCAGTATGGGGGAAATGGCTTTTTTGGTGGTGGCCATCATGGCCATCGGCAATGCTGGAGGACGTATCATTGCTGGTATTCTGACTGATAAAATCGGCCCTATCACCACCTTGGCCATCATGCTCTCTTTTCAGGCTCTGCTGATGTTTGCGGGGGGCAAAATCATCGGTGCTGACAGTGCCGTGCTGCTGGTCCTTCTGGCCACTTTTATCGGCTTTAATTACGGCACCAATCTTTCCCTGTTTCCCCTGTTCACCAAAACCTTGTGGGGCCTGAAAAACTTCGGTATCAACTACGGCATGGTTTTCACTGCCTGGGGTGTAGGCGGATTCATCATGAGCCGGCTGTCTCAAATGCTGGCCAGCAAAACCGGATCATACAATACCTCTTTTTTCATCGCTGGTGTTTTTTTGATCATAGGCGTGGTGTTGACCTTTGTCATCAGGGCCAGACTGGCTAAACGAATGGTATAATTCCAAACTTTTTCTCGCCCATGGAAGTCTATGATGTCCTGCCGTTGTTTTTTTAAACATTCGATGGATTAAATCCTTGGGAGGTACTCACCACCGATGCCACCATCCGCCC
The DNA here is from genome assembly GCA_030377965.1 of Desulfobacterales bacterium HSG16. GTDB lineage: Bacteria > Desulfobacterota > Desulfobacteria > Desulfobacterales > HSG16 > JAUCGE01. The sequence goes on along the minus strand of JAUCGE010000028.1, from coordinate 30,226 downwards.
TCTTTTGAATTTGTAAAAACCAAACCAGGAATTTCATTGGTATCCAGCGTTCGGGGATTTATGGGGGCGTGTTGCAAAAAAAATACGTATTGCCAGGTGACACGAGATCTATCTGGTATCGGAAACATCCCTGACAGAAGTGAGTATTACTTGTTTTCCATCCATTTCGACAAGATCCATGTTGATCAGCACTGATATCATATGTCCATTCTTATGCTTTAAGTCGATAGAGCGGTTTTGAAGACATGCTCCCTCCTGCTCATCAAGTGAGACAATCCATTTTCTGCAAAGGTCGGTATCTTTGCAGATACGGTCAAAAGTCATTTTTTTCATTTCTTCCAGAGTATATCCTACCATATCTCCCATAAGGGTATTGGCATCAATTATAAGGGCTTTTGTGTTTATCAGAGCCATTCCAACTGGTGTTTTTTCAAAGAGAATACGATATTTTTTTTCAGATAATGAAAGTGCTGTTCTGGCATATCTGTTTTCAATCATCAGTTTTTTATGACCGATCGCATTTTCCAGGGCTTTTAAAATTTCCGTGTTGCTGATTGGTTTTCTCAGGAAATCATAGGCCCCTTTCCTGAAAGCATTTGAACATGATTCGATGGAAGCATACCCTGTAATGATGATGACCATTGTGTCCGGGCTGTTTTTTTTGATGTATTCCAGAAGTCGGTATCCATCCACATCAGGCAGGAAAACATCTAAAAATACCACATCATAATGTTCGTTGTTCATATGTTCGACACCCTTCATGCCACTGCCTGCGGTCTGTGTCTTATAGCCTTCCTGTTCAAAAAGCTCCTTGAAACACAGGCAGATGGAAGGTTCATCGTCAACGATCAGAATTTTAGGGATATATTCCATTTTTTATCTACCACCAAATAAAAGTATTAAATGATATCATGTCTTTCCGATTCAGATAATTCATGCAGCTGCATAAAAATCATCTTTGCACATTGATTCGATTTTGTTAAGCTTTTTTTCGATGCCTGGAAAAAAGATTGTGGGAAAACAAGACATCTGCTGGTATATGCTCTTCAGCCAGTTTGACAAGATGCATATGATGAGTAAAAAATATTACCTGGGTTTTTGCAGACAATCTGGCCAGTATCTGAAGTGCTGCAAGAGCGCGTTCATCATCGAACTGGATCAGGATGTCATCTACTATGAGAGGGATGGCTTCGTTTCTGTCAAGCCAGGATTCAAGGCTTGCCAGTCGTACAGCCAGGTATAGCTGATCAGCGCTTCCTTCACTCATGCCTCCCACTGGCACCGCTTCTTTTGTATCCGAGCGAATGCCCACCAGTATGGTATTGCCTTTATCACCAGGCTCAAGCCTGATACCGTCAAACGATCCGAGGGTCAATTCCGCAAACAGCTCATTGGTCATTCTGAGTACCGGTCCCTGATTTTTTTCACGGTACAATTCTATCCCTCGTAAAAGTACTGTTGACGCAAGACGAAGCCTGGCGTACTGCTCGGAATCTTTTTGAAGTATGGCCATCTGCTGCTGTATTTCTTCTGCAAGATCCGCTGCACGCGCATTACCGTCCATCTGCTTGAGTATCTCAGATTCTTTTCCTATGGTCTGATCCACATCCGATTTTTCCCGGCCTGCCTCTTCGATTTGTTCTTCCAGCCGTTTTATTTCAGTCTCTATTACATCTGGATTTTCCTGTTCTGCTTCCATTATAAAAGACTTAATATCCCGGCCCCCGCTCAATTCCAGAAGTTCTTTTTGAACCTGATCTTGTTGAACGTTCAGTCTGATATGCTGATCCGAACGATCTTCAGCTCCTGGAAGCTCATTATATCGAGAGCATCCGGCAGTTTCGCACATGGCTGACAGCATGGCATTTTTTTCCGTTATCTGATTTTTTGCCTTTTCAAAGCGTATTGTTTCCTGATTCAGGCGTTTTAAAAGAGCGTTTTTTTCCCCTGCTGCGGCCACTGCGTCAGAAAGCCTGTTATTCAAAGCTTCCGCAAGTTTTTGAGGGTTTTGGGAAGATTCGGACATGTCCGGGGTGTATGTTGCAACAAATTCCCGGATTTTTCCCGCAAAAATCATGGCATCTCTGTCTATTCCTTCGATTCGTTTTGTTAGAATTTCAGCTTCTTTCAGCTTGTCAAAAAGAGTTTTTATCTCGTCCATGACAGCGCTTGCCTGGCCCGGGCTGGCTTCAGGTCCGAGTCCTATGGAAATTACTGCCTGCGCCCATTGAGTACGCCATTTTTTACGAGAATCTTCACTTCGTTTTTCCTGATTTTTTCCTTGCTCCAGCTCTTTTTCTTTTTCCCTGATCTCTTTTGACAAGCGGTTCCGTTCGGCAAGGATATGAGATGATCTTTCCACGATTGCTGTACCTGTTTCCAGAAGATCTGCCAGGGACAACTCCTGCTTTTTCATTTTATCGCCAAGCTCATTGTCGAACAGAAAGAGACATTCTTTAACCTGATGTTTCAGGTTATCGATCATAGCTTTTATACCATCGACTTTTTCCTTCTGCGCCCTCAATTCTGCCCCACTTTTTATCAGGACGATCTGTTTTTTTGTCCAGCTGCGCATTTCACGGGGAGACCTGGGGGTTATGCATGCACGGGAAGTCTTCCCCATATTTTTTTCCAGATTCTTCCAGAGGCTGATCCATTCATTTTTTAACTTTTCCACTTCTTCCGCAGCGGATTGTGAGCTGATCTCAAGTTGTCCGGCCTGTGCCAGAAATTTTGCTTTTTCGGAAATCAGAGCAGCTTTTCTAGCAACTCTGTCAGCCTCCCGGCGCAGTCGATCTGCAATCATATCTGCATGGCGGAGACTTTTGGCAAATATCTGTAAAGATTCGTCAGAAACAGATATTTGATTTTTCAATGATTGCAGAATATCCGCCCAGAAAGAATTTCTGACATCACGAGATTTTTGAAGATCCTGTTCTGTTGGCACTTCCTGTTCCAGACTCAGCTTGCTTATTTTACTATCTATTTGAAGAATTTTACTGTCTGTGGCAGTTTTTTCCCGTATCAGATTTCGGGTGGTATCTTCTGCGCGATTAATATGATCCTCGAAATAATCAATGGTCTCGTCAGGTATTACAGACAATTTTTCCAGTTCTGAAAGATTTCCCGTCCAGAAAGGCATATTATCAAGAGCTATGAGTATATTTTGTTTCTGCCTTTGAAATTCCTTCTGTTCTGCCATAAAATGGGACTCAATGTCTCCATACTGGCGGGCATGCTCTAAGGTTCTGCCAAGATCGCCTGTTGGATGAGGTGCGGGCAGACTGTCAAACTGCCTGTGGATATCGTTTTTTTTGAATGTGATATCATCGATTTTTTCCCGGATATTCTGTTTCCGGGCAATGAGTCTTTCATATTTTGCTGCCAGTTCTCTGATTTGAACGGCATGAGCTTTTTCCAGGCGGATCTGTTTTGCGTTCTCAATTTGTAATTCTGGCCTGAGTTCCGACAAAATTTCCCTTGCATCCGCCATAAGACTGCTCTTAAGTCCAGATATCATGATGCGGTCTTTTTCTGCTTTCTTGACAGATCCCATCTCCTGATAAAGTTCTTTGATATCTTCGGCTTTTTCGATCAGGCGATCAGGAATATCGAGTTTTTCAAGTCTTGTCTTTATTTCCTCAATATTGAATGCAGACTCTTTCTCATGGCTGCCTGCGATTTTAAGGTCTGTTTGTGCTTTGATCCGTATTTTGCGGAAATCAGCGGGCAGTATTACAGTTTTTCCAAGATCTTTCACTTCGTTTTGAATCTGACTTCTCCTGGCAATTGCAGGCAGCGCCCGGACTATTCTTGAAAGGCGATGATGGCTGGCTGAAAGAGTTTTTATGCGTGAATCCACAGATTCTTTTTGTAATTTTACATCTTTGAGTACACGGTCATGTTCCACCCATTTCTGTTCGGGAAGACGTACATCTTCAATGGTTTTACGGATGGATCTAAGCGATGAAATGGATTTGTTTATCCGTGGAATTTTTCCAGACGGCTTGAAAAGAGTCTCACATTCTGCTGAAAGCTCTTTTTGAAGTTTATGAAGTCCTTTGATGCCAGCTCCTGCCGAAAACAGGATTTTGCCTATTTCCCCGTCTCCAGTTATTATCTCACGGCCTCCTTCCACCAGAGACTCGTGATCAATGCCGAACATGGAAAAAAAAATTTCCTTATCCATTCCCGTAAAAAATTGCCTGAAAACGGATTCGTCGATCACCTCTTTTTCGTCCGGTGTCAAAAGAGAGTTGACATTGGCTTTGCGCCGAACCACATCAAGTACGCTTAAATCGCTGTTTTTAAATGATCCGCCCACTCTCAGTCTGGGATAGGGATGAAGAAAATTGTCGGAAACTCGTGATGGAAATCCGAAAAGCAGATATCCAAGACCTCGCAGAGCCGTGCTTTTTCCTGCTTCGTTAGGTCCGTAAATCATGTGCAGGCCGAAGTTTCCGGCGGTTAAATCCAGATGCTGATCAGTGAAAGGGCCGAATGCGATAAGATCAAGTCTTTCGATTTTCATTTTCTAATGATCTCCTGATAAACCGAAGCTGCGGATCAAAATCGGTTTGACTTCCGAAAGCATACCCTTAATCCACTCAATGTCATCGGGTTTTATGCCGTCTTGTCCCTGGCAGAGTTCTCTGGGAAGTTTTTTAGTGAGTACCCGGATTGGATCAGCCAGAGCCATGAGCTGTTCCGGATCTTTTTCGATCTCATCAATATAGTGAAGGATTTCTTCTATCGGGCCTTGAATTTTATCATTTGCACCATTATGGATACTGTTTTTGATTTTCAGTTTTTCGATCCATATCTGCCCGCCGCTCGAATCTATGGAATTCGAACGAATTTCATTTACCCAGTGTTCCGGATCTGATCCAAGCTCCATATGAGCTTTGCCTGATCCGCTGGCTTCAATTCTGATTATTACAGGCGGCCCTTCATTTTTTTCCAGAATATCATCCACCTGATCACCAATTGTTGTAATAGCGTCATCAATATGATCAATCTCTTTTAAATCGATTTCAAGCTTTTGCCATCTGATGACATCCAGATCGCGAAAATCGACTGACGTTTTTCCATTGTAATCCACGCTGACTTTGACACACCCTTTTGGCCCGGTTTCCATGATGTGCCTGCCCTGGATATTCCCTGGAAAGACTATCCAGGGGTTTTTATATACTATTTCGTTTTTATGAACATGACCGAGCGCCCAATAATCATACTCCTTATCCACAAGCCCGCTGACAGAGCAGGGTGCATAGGGAGCATGGCCTTCTCTGCCGGAAACACTTGTATGTAAAAGGCCAATATTGTAACAGCCTGAGGCAGCATTGGGATATGCGGCAGAAAGATCTTTTTTAACTGCCCGTGTGGCAAAACTCTGACCGTGGATGGCTACATCCGGATTTTTAAGATAAATGGTTTCAGGCCGGTCATTTGCGAAAAAATTGACATTGGCCGGAAGTTTGAGGCATCTTGTCATTTTGCTGGCAGCGTCATGATTTCCGGCAACTATGAAAACCGGTATATCTGCCTCCCGCAGACGAGCCATCCTGGAAGTAAAATAAAGACCGGTATGGTAGTCTTTCCAGCTTCCATCATAAAGATCTCCAGAAATGATGACAAAATCAGTGGCTTCGTCAATAGCCATGTCTATAAGACGGTCAAAAGCCCGTCTGCTCGCTTGTCTTAATGCATCACAGGGAGCGCCCTCATAGTGTTCTAAACGTATGAGGGGACTGTCCAGATGAATGTCGGAAGCATGGATAAAGGAAAACATAATTTTATGCAGCCTTGTTTTGGTTTAGATTGTAAGATAACAAAAATATCATTATTTCAATTTGTTATCTCAGTATTTCTACAAGGAAGTTCAAGAACTCAATATCTTTCAAGATCTGAATCATCAATCTCACTGATATTTATTAACCTGTCTGCCATATCATAGCCCACTCCCTGTCTGCTGACAGCATTTTTTTTTACATTGTGATTGCTGCTGTTTTCCCATTGATTGTGCTGCGAACCCGATCCAATGGCTTCTGCTGAATATCTATTATTATCCGACCTTTTGACAGTTTTTTCCCTGATTCCGAAAAATGCAATTGCTTCCTGTAGCTGTTCTGCCTGAGCAGAGAGTTCTTCTGCTGTTGATGCCATTTCTTCAGAACCTGCTGAGTTTTGCTGGCCTACACTGTCAAGTTGCTGTATGGCCTCGTTGATCTGTTCAGCCCCTGTATTCTGTTCAACAGACGCTAAAGAAATTTCTTGTATCAGCTCCGAATTTTTTTGAATATCCGGAACAAGCCTGGCCAGCATATCTCCGGCTCTTTCTGCAACATCTACGCTTGTGCCTGATAATTTATTGATTTCTGCTGCCGCTTTTTTGGATCGTTCAGCAAGTTTGCGAACTTCGGATGCTACAACTGCAAAACCCCTGCCGTGGTTTCCAGCTCTTGCTGCCTCAATTGCTGCATTCAAAGCCAGAAGATCGGTCTGTCCTGCAATTGCTTCTATGATCAATATCTTTTCAGCAATTTCTTTCATGGCTGAAACAGCTTCGGCCACAGCTTTTCCTCCTTTTCGGGCATCTTCTGCGGATTTTTGTGCTATCTTTTCCGTTTCCATGGCATTATCTGCGTTCTGTCTGATGTTAGATGCCATTTCTTCCATGGAAGCCGAGGCTTCTTCAGCAGAGGCAGCCTGCTCCGATGCACCCTGGGACATTGCCTGGGACATGGAACTGATTTGTCTGCTTCCGGCAGTGACATAGTCAGCAGCCGATTTCACATCAATCATTACCCTGGTAGCTCCGTTGACAATATATATCCCCAGGCTCACTCCAATGATCACAGCGAAGATTATCACTATCATAGTGAGATAAATAGTTCGGTTGGCCATTTTATCGTTTTGATCCCGGCGTTCTTTCAACAGGGTTTCTTCTTCATTAACGAAATCTGCCATCAGAGTTCTGAACTTATCGAAATATTTTTTTCCTTCTTTTTTTCCGATTATATCTGCCATGTCATCCATAGTTTCCGCATTACCGATTTCTCTTCTAAGCCCGATGTTTACTTCAACAACTTCTTTCTGCCAGTTTTTTATGGTTTCTTCTATTTCATTGAGCAGTCGGACTTGCGCTGGGTTGTCATCCACTGTTATTTTCAAATTTGAGGTGAGATCGAAAAATCGCTTCCCTCCATTCGAATAAGGCTCTAAAAAACTTTCTTTTCCGGCCAGAAGAAATCCCCGCATACCGGTCTCCATATCTGAGGCTGCTGCCAGAATATCGCCTGCATTTCGGATCACATCATAAGTGTGATCCAACAATTTATCTGCCGATTCCATTATTTTGAGGTTCGCCTGGATAGCGGTTTCCGCATTTTTGAATACATTCTGCCGTTTTACAATCAAGCTTTGTTCTGTGCCAACGAATGATTTGATATTTTTACGAAAAGAATCAAAATACTGCTTGCCCTTTTTTTCAGATACATAACTTATGACATCATCCATTGTGCGGGTTCCGTTTTTAACTTCCCGCCGAAGAGCAATAGCCGGTATCGTCACTTGGTCGATCCAGTTCTGAATGATTTTTTCCCCTTCTTCCAGCTTTTTCATCTGTAAGGGGTTGTCATTGACTGTCTGTTCAAGTTCACTGATTTCTTGAAAAAAATTCTTTATGCCAGTGTTATAAGGTGCAAGAAATTCTTCTTTACCGGCAATCAAAAAGCCGCGCATTCCGGTCTCCATGTCTGTAGCATGAGCCAGGATGAGTTCTGCTGATGCAATATTTTTATAGGTGTGATCCACCCATTTTCTGGCCTCATTCATAGTCTCGATGGATGCAAAGCTCTTTGCTCTGGCAGTCTCGGTAGCTTTTTTACGTTCGATTACCAACTTATTTTCCCTGCTTATGAATGTGGCTATCTTGCTTCGGAACTGATCAAAGAATTTTTTGCCTTTTTCCTGCTTGATGATCTTTGCCATATCATTCATGGTTTGAGCATCACCAATCTGTTTTCGAAGTTCGATATTAGGTCCAGCGACTCTTTCCTGCCATTGCTCTACCACTTCTTTGGCTTTATCAAGTCGATCCACCTGCTTTGAATTATCGTTGACTGTTTTTTGCAGAGAATTAATTTTTTTGTTGGTGTTTTTTTTTCCATCTTCATAGGGGTTAAGAAAATCTTCCTGACCTGCCAGCAGGTAGCCACGCATTCCTGTTTCCATGTTTACAGCAGATTCCATGATTTCCATGCCCTGGCTGAGTGCAGTGTGTGTATGTTCAACCCATTTGCTGGTATCAATCAATGATCGGATACTTACAATACTGATTGTTCCGAACACTATAAGCAGAAGCAGAGGAATGCTGATACCCATATAAATCTTTGTTCTCAGTCCTATGTTTCGTACACTCATAATTTTCTCCTTTTTTAATAATTTTATAGTTTGGCAGCAATTTCGCTTATCTGATTTACATCCAGGATAAGCGCTACAGTACCGTCTCCCAAGGTCGTTGCACCAGTGAATCCTTTGACATCTTTGTACGCTTTTCCCAATGTCTTGATCACTGTCTTATGCATGCCGATTATCCTGTGAACGCCCAGAGCCAAGCGACCGTCTCTTGTTTCCGCTATTACGATAAGTTCGTTGTTCACATGCTCGCCTTCTATCATCAAAAGTTCCATTAAATTTGCATAAGGTACTGTTTTGTTTCTTAATTTTATTATGTTTAACCTCCTGGCATCAGTCATTTCCGCTGCTTCCAGCCTTATGCACTCTTCGACCACTGGAAGAGGAATTATCAGCTTTTCTTTTCCGACTGTTATGAGAAGTCCGTCGATAATAGCGAGAGTCATTGGTATCTTCAATGTAAAAGCAGCACCAACCTTTTTTTCTGTATGGATATCGATACTGCCATGAAGAGCTTCCACCTCACGTTTGACAACATCCATTCCGACTCCGCGACCGGATATATCTGTAACTTTTCTGGCTGTGGACAGTCCGGGAGCAAACATCAGGCCAATTATCTCTTTTTCCGAAATTTTCTCATCTGCCGTGATAAGTCCGGCTTTAATGGCGCGTTCCCTGATTTTTTCAATATCGAGTCCTGCTCCATCGTCTTTTATCTGGATCAGTACATTGCCGCCGGAATGGGTTGCAGTCATTTGAATTTTGCCGCAAGCCGGTTTCCCAAAAGCCTTTCTTACTTCTGGCGTTTCTATGCCGTGGTCCATACTGTTTCGTATAATATGAGAAAGCGGATCATAGAGTCTTTCTATCACTTTCTTGTCAAGCTCTGTTTCTTCTCCTTTTGTGGTCATTTCAACTTCTTTTCCCTGTTTTTTCGAAATGTCACGGATTAATCTCGTAAATCTGGCGAAGGTGGCTCCAATGGGCAGCATACGGACATTCAGGGCTATTTCACGAAGCTCTTCTGTCAAACGATCAAATTCTTCAGAAATCGAGTTGAGTCTTGAATTCTTCGGAAATTGTCGGGCTTCCACTGCTATGTTTGCCTGGAGAGTCACAAGTTCGCCCACAATATTCACGAGTCTGTCGAGTTTTTCTGCTGGAACCCTGATGCTCTCCGAAAGAGTTTCTTTATATGGCCTGTCATCTGGCCTGTCATCTGACCGGTTTTTAGTTTTTTCTGTGGTGGAGTCAGGCTTGTCGTTTGCAGACATATCAATTTTAATACCTGATTTTTCCTTCAATATATCAGGTGAATAATCAAGTTCAGTTTTTTCGATAAATCGATCTTCTGTGACCCGGATGACGCAGTTTTCGGAAAGTCCGGTCATTTCATGCATCATTTCGGAATCCATGAAAGTGACGTACAATGCTTCATATATGAGAGGGATATCCGCGAGGTTGACGTTCAAATCATCCGAGGGAGCATCAATTTTCCCATCAATAATTTCACCTGTCTCAAGAAGTTCTCTGATCAGGGCCAGCGGGCTTTGTTTTCCATTTTTTGCAAATTCGATAAGATTGTATTTAAGTACATATAGAAACATGGTCGATGGAATTTTTTTCAATCTGAGTGCATCAATTTTAAATCCGGTATCATACCCCCCGGGTCCGAAAAGTCGAATGGAAGTGTCAAGTTCTTTTTGAAGATTTGGAACTAACTGACTGGAAAGTATGGTGTGGATACGGTTGTAAATCTCTTTAATATCAATGGTATCACTGTTTCCCGGATCATCTGTCATGATTTTTAACAGATCTGTGCCTTCAAGAAGAGCATCAATAAATTCCGTTTCAGGACAAATTTCCTTTTCCCGTATCATGGCAAGCAAGGTTTCCATGACATGGGTCAGTTCACCGATCTTGTTCAAACCTAAAAAGCCCGATGCTCCTTTTATGGAATGAATTCCTCGAAACACTTTGTTTACAAGTTCATTATCAGGCTCATCCTTTTGATTTTCAATATTTATCAAATCATTTTCTATAGTATCAAGGTGTTCTTTTGCTTCTGCAACAAACTCCTCAAAGAAGCTTTGTGTATCAAGCATATCTGTCATTTTTTTCCTAACCTTACAGGTGAATTTTCATCACACTTTTTTATTGATAACTTTGAGCCTTGAATTCCTGAATTGAACAATCGTCTAAAAAATCATATAATATTTATCCAGCCTGGTCATGCTGAAAAGATTTTTGAGATTATCGTTGCTGTTCGTTATTTCAAGTTGGGCATCAATTTCAAGTCTCGCAAGCATTTTTACGAAGATCACGAAAACCGTGAGGCTGATAGAATCTATGTCTTCGACCTTCGCAAAATCAAAATGGTATTTTGCATGTTTTGATTCAGCTAGCTCTGAAAGCAGCTTTTTCAGTCGATCAACTGTGGATGCCGTAATGCTGCCAGATGGTGTAATAATTTTCCATCCTTTCTCATCTTTGACATCAAAACCGGTTTCATGGCTGGTTTTCATATGGATTGTAATCCGGTTTCCCTTCTCATTGAATTCTATGTGTTCACAAAAGGAACGTATGATGCCGAATCCGTGCCGTTCGTTTTGTAAATCTTTGGAAGTCGACAGCATGAGGTTTTGATAGTCAAACCCTTCTCCCTGATCTTCTACGGTAATTTTGAACAAGTTATTCTGAATCATTGTGATTTCATACCTGATCGTTTTTTCTATCGAGCTTTTGTTGCCATGTTCAATTGCATTTATCAGCAGTTGTTCAAGAACTTTCCGTAATTCCGGCCAGATTTCAATTCCAAATTGTTCTATGAATTCGAAAGTTTCGCGCAAGATACGTTTTATTGCACGGATTTCGGAAGAACTCTTTATGGTTATTGATGATTCTGTTTCCATAATTTCGAATATGCGTCTTGATGTTCCTGAATCAGCCAGTATTTTTTCTGCCTTGTTCGATGAGTCTTTGGGTCTGAATTTGTCTGCCTGTCTGATGAGGATATCCGCAGTGATATTTTCCGGACCGTGAAAAATAGAAGGATTCCCTGAAAATTCGGATTTTCCCAAAGAACGTTCCGCAAAACTCGTATCCATAAATTTTTCAAGGTCTATCAATGTTCCTATGCCCATCTCATTTGACATGTACGTTTGCATTATATCCAGATCTTTCATTACCGGAAACAGATCGTTGGTCTTGATCCCCATAGGATTTTTGAGTATTTTTTCCAGTACGGACAGATTCAATCCCATATTTCTGGCAGGATCAAGAAAATCCATAGCTATTCGTGAAGAGGCTCCGGGATTATTCGCTACAAACTGGCCTGCCTGTATAAGCAGGTCAACAAACTCCTGCACAGCTTCGTTATAGACTTCTAAAAAATCGTTTCTCATGGCCAGAACACAGCATGGATGGTTTTCCCATAACTGCCCTGAAGTATATAAAAGTTCACCGCTGCCTTCAGAAATGGAAATCGCCCCCATAGGCTCGGCTACCATAAAACCTCCAGATCTGGGACTTTTCCCCATGAATTCAGGCATCTGAATCGGTGGGACTACTTCAAAAAAGACGTTTACATCTTCGTTGCCAACCAGACCGGGATTTAATCCAATTTCTCGTAAGAACATATCCGAGAGCATATGATGGACTGAGAGGATATGAGGGATATATAATGTCCTGCCTCTGAAAAAATCTCTGGAGTCCGAAGGGCTTCTGCCGTTTTTTTTCTTGATGCAGACACTTCCGTTTTTATGTGTCAAGAGCAGCAGTTTTATATCCACACCTGCCCTGAAAAGATCCATTGCAATGGGAGCGAGCATGAAGGCTGCATCCGCATCTCCTTTTTCGAGAGCATCCTGAACAGGATTCCAGGATGACATACACAAAGTTTCAAGTTCAAAATGTTTTGGACTATCGATCATTATCATACTTTTAAGTACTCCCAGGATGATATGGTCGGTAATCTGTATATGAGCAACCGCAATACGTACTTTTCCCGAACAAGTCATATGGGAGCGTCTGGCCTTTTCAGATAAATCCGGTACGGCTTTTTCTTTTATCCCCAGAGCCTTTTCGATTACGTTTTTCAACTCCGATCCGCTGAAGGGTTTGGTGATAAATTCAGTGACTCCTGCTTTTACGGCCTTTGCAGCCTGTCTTCTTTCTCCGTGAGCAGTAGCCATTATAAAAGGTATTTTATTGTATTTTTCCTGGGAACGTACCCACATAAGAAATTCATAGCCGTCTAAATCAGGCATGTTCCAGTCACTGATGATCAAGGTTGTCTCTTTTTCTTCCGTAATTTTCTGTATGGCTTCCTGACCATTTTCGGCAGTGATGACATTCGTGTAGCCGATATCATTGAGTGTTTCAACTTCCATATTCCGAATGACGCGGCTGTCTTCGGCTAACAAAATCCTTATATGAGAATTTTCTTCCATTTTTTTCTACTCCTTATTTATTGTCATCACAACTAATATCCATGTCGATATACGCAGTTATACGATTTCCTCTGCTGTTGAATTCCAGGTGGTCTGTGAACTCTTTTATCATCGCATACCCGCGATTACGGTTATGTAGAATATCTTCCGATAGTTGCATGTCAAGACATCTGTGGTCGAAACCGTTTCCCTCATCTTCCACTGTTATCTTGATCTGCCTCTGCCGGACATGCTCTATTCGGCAGGTCACTGATCGTTCAAAATTATTTTTGTTTCCATGCTCAACCGCATTGATCAAAAGCTCTCTCAACACTGTCTTGAACTCAAAGGTGATGATAATATCTAATTTTTTCAAATAATGCTCGCACACTAAAATCGCCTTGTCCACAATCCACATATCAGAGGAAAAATTGAAAGAAAATGATTTTTCGCTATGTTTTTCGATGTTGAACATATTGATATTGCTTGCCTTACGCTAAAATAAGTTTAAGAAAAATGTTTTCAGGTTTTTTACCAAATCTTTGCTCAGAAGTTCACGGAATTTCCAGGCCCAGAAGCAGAATATCGTCTTTGAATACAAACCCACTGTATTTATTGACTTCTTTTCTTATCCGGTCAACCATATCTTCAATTGAAAGATGTCCATGTTTTCGGATCAGTCTGCAAAGTCCATGCTGACCCAGGATTTCTTTTTTTCCGTTGTTCATATTGACATTATATGCGTCTGTCAGTCCGTCTGTATAAAGGAACATACGGTTGCCCCGTTCAAGAGAGAATTTATACGTATTGAAAGAGACATCTTCAAAAACACCAAGCACATCTCCTTTTAAATCAGCTGGAAGCGATACCAGTTTTGTCGCAGATTTAAAAGCAAAAAACTGCGGATGCCCTGCTGATACAGCTTCTCCTGTCATGGTTTCGAGATTTAAGCGGAGAAAAAGCCCTGTCACCATACGTTCGTTTGAACAGTTTTCAAGAAGTTTTCTGTTTAACAGTCGGAAGAAACTCGAACCGCTGTTTCCGGTTTTGCAGTTTTCTTTGAAATATAAGTTGAGCAATACAGCATGATAAGAAGCGCCCATGTCATGGCCGGAAACATCGGCAACCAGAACATCACACCCTGTCGGAGTATTCTGGATATCTATATAATCTCCTCCAAGGGCAGAAAGTGGCTGATTGTAACAGGCAGCGGCAACCCTGTAGCCGTCTTTTTGAATATGGACAAGACTCTGATATGCATTGACAGCGGAATTGATCTGTTTTTTCAGTTTGTCAGACTGATGCTCATAAAATTCTATTTTCCGGTTCAGTTGTTCCTTTTCTTCAATCAATTGTATCGAATTCTGATTTTCTTCAATTCTTGCTTTTTCCGTTTTTTCAAAAACTATCTGAATGCGATGGAGCAAATCCTCTTCGTTGATCGGCTTTTCGATAAAATCAGAACATCCCCTTCGCATCAACTCTATAATCATGTCCTTGTGTCCGTAGCTTGTCATGGCAAGTACCGGAATATTCCATTTCATTTTTTTTAATCTGTCTATTAATTCCATGCCTGACAGGCCGGGCATCATCATATCTGTCAATAAAAGATCGAAGGTGTTTTCATCATTTCCCGACTGGCAGATTTTTTCCAGAGCATCATTACCGTCTCTGGTAGCTGTAACTTCGTAACCTGCTCTCTGGAGTATGATTGTCAGCATGGCACGGTTCAGCTCATCATCATCTACAACAACAATGTGTCTGTCATCCATTTATCCTGCTTTCTGTATTGAAGTAATAAAGACTAAATTCGAATTCATTACTATTTAAAACAATATGTAATATGGCATAAAACAGTATAAAATGCAAATTTATATGGCGGCAGCACTTTTTCGGAAGAGAAAGACTGCTCAATTCAGTTGTATTTAATGATTGCAATAGAAGAATATAAATGCATATAAACCTAATATTGGCTGTTTGGCGTATATCTTGATAATTTGCTGAAAAAAACAGGATCAGGGGAGGTGGCATGGCCATGTTACAATTAAAAGATGCCGGTCTTTTCAGGCAGCGGTGTTATATTGATGGCAAATGGACAGCAGGAGATGCAGCAGATGAATTTGATGTCATAAATCCGTCGAGCGGCGCAAAATTAGGCGTTATGACCGGTATTGGCGAAACCGGAGCCAAGCAGGCTGTTGATGCAGCGGAAAATGCGTCGAACATCTGGCGGCATATGACCGCAAGGCAGCGTTCCCGTCGATTGATGCGATGGCACAAATTGATCATGGAAAACCAGGATGATCTGGCGGTTATAATGACTGCTGAACAGGGAAAGCCTCTTCTTGAATCAAAAGGAGAAATAGCTTATTCAGCTTCTTTTGTCGAGTGGTTTGCAGAAGAAGCCGTGCGAATTTATGGTGATGTGATTCCTTCGCATGAAAGAGAAAGCCGATTGATCGTATTAAAAGAGCCTGTCGGTGTCTGTGCAGCGATTACACCCTGGAATTTCCCGAGTGCCATGATAACGAGAAAAGCGGCTCCAGCGCTGGCAGCAGGATGTTCCATAATCGTAAAGCCGGCCAGTCAGACTCCCTTTTCGGCGACCGCACTTGCCGAACTTTCCAGAAGGGCAGGTATCCCCGAAGGCGTTTTCAATGTTATCTGCGGTGATTCCGAAAAAATAGGCAATGTTCTTACCCGGAACGAGAAAGTTCGAAAATTCAGTTTTACTGGTTCCACGGAAACAGGCAGTAAATTAATGGAGCAATGTGCGGGAAGTATCAAGAAAATTTCCCTTGAGCTGGGCGGTAACGCTCCGTTCATAGTTTTTGATGACGCTGATATTGATGCAGCGGTTGCAGGAGCTATGGCTTCAAAATACAGAAATACCGGGCAGACATGCGTATGCGCCAACCGTATCCTGGTTCAAAACGGGATTTATGATGAATTTTCCAAAAAATTGCTTAAAGCCGTGCAATCTCTTATTGTGGGAGACGGTTTTACAGAAAATGTTACACAAGGCCCTTTGATTGATATGAACGCTGTAAAAAAAGTAGAATCTCATATTGCAGATGCACAGTCTAAAGGAGCTGAAATACTGACAGGCGGCAGGCGGCACAGCCTTGGCGGAACTTTTTTTGAACCTACTGTGCTTGCGGACACAACTTCTGACATGAAAATTTTTTCAGAAGAAACTTTTGGACCGGTAGCCCCTCTTTTCAAATTCGATACTGAAGAAGAGGCTGTAAAGATGGCCAATGACACCCAATACGGACTTGCATCCTATTTTTATTCAAAAGATTCAGCCCGCATATGGCGGGTATCAGAAGGGCTGGAATACGGCATGGTCGGTATCAACACGGGAATTATTTCCGCCGCCGCCGCACCCTTTGGTGGAATGAAACAATCTGGCATCGGTCGAGAAGGTTCTAAATATGGTATCGATGAATATCTGGAAATAAAGTATCTGTGCATGGGAAATGTTTATGGATGAAAGGTAAGGCAGAACGCTCTTATTTGGGATGAGAAAACAGTTCAAAAAAGGAGTATCTTATGAAAAAAGTTTATATTACAAGACAGATTCCCGAAGCCGGAATTAATATTTTAAAACAAAAATTTCATGTTGAAATATTTCCGGAATCGCACCCTATTGATCATGATCTTCTGGTTCAAAAAGTCGCAGATTGTGACGCTCTTGTCTGTCTTTTGAACGACCGGATCGACCGAGCGGTTATCGAATCCGGAAAAAAGCTTCGGATCATAGCCAATTATGCTGTCGGGTATAACAATATTGACATTGATTTTGCCAGAGAAAAAAAGATCATGGTTACAAATACGCCGGGGGTTCTTACTCGTGCGACATCAGAAATAGCCTTCGCTCTTTTAATCACCATGACCCGCCAGATTATTCCTTCCGATCAGTGTACAAGACAGGGCAATTTCATCGGTTGGGACCCGATGCTCTTTTTAGGAGACGAGCTTTCTGGCAAAACAATCGGTATTATCGGTATGGGCCGCATTGGCCAGGATATGGCATCTTTATGCCGTGCTTTTGGTATGAAAATCATTTATCACAATAGAAACCGGCTTGACCCCGATATTGAGGAAAAACTAAATGCCACATATTCGTCCCTGGATGAATTGCTGAAACATTCCGATATGATCTCCATCCATGCTCCTTTGACCAACACAACACGCCATCTTATCAACGAGAATGCTTTTGATCTGATGAAGCAGGGAGCTTATATCGTGAATACGGCAAGGGGCGAAATTATCAAGGAAAGTGCGCTGATTGCAGCTTTAAAATCCGGAAAAATCAAAGGTACAGGTCTGGATGTATATGAGTTTGAACCGAAATTTTCCAATGAACTGGCAGAGATGGAAAATGTCGTGCTTCTGCCGCATATCGGTTCTGCTACGATTGAAACAAGGACAAAGATGTCAGTGATGGCAGCCGAAAACGTTCAGGCGGCTCTGGAAGGAAATCGGCCTGAATATCTGGTTCCGGAGATCGCTTCTCTATGGTAAGGGAAGTCAGAGAAAATAATATACCCATCTTACTTGTCTTTTAACCTGTATTCTGTGTTGCTGTAAAGGGTGAAGATATAGAATATGCACCCTTTGGAAGTAAGTCCGGATATATTTATTGTAAGCTGCATTGTGCTTTCACCGTTTTTTTATCAGGTCGTTTGTTTTTAACCAAATGAAACTGGAAGGGCTTATTGAATGCTTCATCCATTGTAAGATGAAAAAATGCTTTGCAATAAATCGAAATGGTGTGAAAAAACCGGACTCCTGACCAGCCTTTATCCGTTTTTTATGCCATGTCATGAAAAGGAACCAGGCACGTTGCTGAATCTGATTCAGCGAGTATTGCTGCCATTTTCATTTTTAAATAGACAAAAGCAGCCACATAGTGTAACACACAATGCGGTAACAATATAACAAATTACGAATCGTCAAAGGAGTGCATCGGTCAGGCGCTGGTTGATGCTAAAACCAACACGGACTAACAAGAACTGACGGGAGGAGTAGCGATGAACAAGGGGCAACAAAAAATGAAACGCATATTAGGAGGAGCCGCACTGGCGAGCTTAATCCTGCTGCAAACGGCGGTAGCCACAGCGGCACTATCCGACCCCTTTGGTGACGGGTCGTCATGGTTGGATTCGGGTACAGGGCTACTCTGGTATAGCTCGGGCACGGGCTCACCTCTTACAGACACCAACTGGGCTAACTTGCCCGCAGCTATCGCCACGATAAACACAAACCACGTAAACGGCACCGTGTGGAGGCTAGCGACCCTGACCGAAGTGCTTGGGTGGGACACGGCAAACAGCACCGCAGACGTCGTGTCAGCAGGTTGGGCCGTAAATCCTGCGGGCGACGTCGCGGGCCGAGTCTCGGATCCCGTATGAAGCGGAGCTCACGGGCTGGTAGTGTGGGCGAGGGCAACAGAATTCATCGACTCCGCTGGGGCCCAACCCGACACCTCGACACACCCTCATGTAGGGGCGTGGTTGGTGGCGCCGGCGCCACTCACGGCCGGAGTGCCAGAACCGTCAACATACGGGATGGGAGTCGTGGCAACACTGTGTTGTTTGTTTGTAGTGAGGGTGAAACGACGAACGAAGAACATGGGCCGAGATTGAGACATGTTTTTGCAATCCACCCTTTAGCCACGAATACCAATACAGAGCGTATTGCCCGATGCGGATTTCATCCGCACCCTGCTCATAAAGCCGGGCAATACGTTCGGCATGTTTTTTGAGGGTTTCCGTCGAAGCTGTCAACAGCCCAGGTTTCAAGAAATATCCCAGGAATGAAAAGCCTTTTTCAACCCTGCCGATATATGTCTTGTCTGGATGAATCTCTACTTTCAGGACCGAAAGCACCTGATTTACAACACTGACCACTTTGCGAAGCTTCCATCTCGAAGGTGCGATTACCACCCAGTCATCCATGAAGCGGGCATAAAACAACCCTGATTTCTCCATGGCTTCATCAAGAGGCGCAAGATACAGCGCACCCATCAGCGGAGACAGAGAACATCCGTAAGAGATGCCTCTTGTCTCATGCCGATACTCACCGCCATAGCATACCGTTCTGTCCATATACCGCCACAGCAGTTGCATCACATGCCTGTCCGAAATGTATCTTTCCGCCAGACTGTACAGTATGGCGTGATCGATGCTTGCATAATAGCTGCGAACATCCGACTTCATCACGAACTTACCGGGGATCATCTGTTCCTGCACATTTCTGACAGCCGCTTTTGAGCCGCCCCGGTCTTTAATATGAAAACACCTGTCCGAAAGCACCGGAGCCAGATGGATGTTCAACACGATCGACATGGCCTTCAAAACCAGGGCATCTTCCGACTGCCAGACTTCGATGCGATCATCCGGCATCCGATATTCAGAAAGAGGGCTGAACATGTATGAGCCGGAAACCAGTCTGTTGTGCAGATCCGGTTTGATTCCGGGCCATTTGAGGCGGAAATCCCACACATCCGAGTTCGGGGAATATTCGATTCTCTGCCTGCACAACCATTGAAAAGCTTCTTCGAGTATCTCATCGGACGCTATACGCCGAATCAGGTTTCCTCCGTTTTCAAATGGGCTGGCGGGTTTCATGTTATCTGTCTCTGTGTTCCTGTCTCATTTTTCATTATTTCCTGTTTTGAATTCTGGCCAGCAGATCCCTGGCCCTGCCAACCTCGTCGAAATCATTGGACAGAGCAAGAGCGGCTTTAAGTTCTGCCTTGCTTTCTTTCATCCTTCCGGTTTTATGGTAGGCCGCTGCCAGGTGATACCGGATTGTCGGGTTCTGTCCCATTTTTTGTGCTGCAAAATAGAGTTCGGAAATCGCCTTTTTGTAATTTCTCTTATGGTAATATACCCAGCCCAGGGTGTCTGCCGCAATCGGATCGCCCGGCATGATCGATTTTACTTTGCGGGCAAGTTTTTCCGCCCTGCCGATCTTGTCGGTATGGCTGGCGAGCAGGTGGGCCAGGTTGTTCATGATTTCCATGTCTTCCGGGGCTTTTTTAATGGCATCTTCATAGTGGGCTATCGCCTTTTTAAACAATTTCTGTTCGATACGGATCGAAGCCATGAACACATCCGGAAAGGCCGATTCAGGATGCTTTTTCGCTAAATTGCTGGCACATGAAACCGCATCGTCCGGATAACCTTCACGCCAGCGTATCATGCATTTCATGCGTGACAGAAAAATATCGTCAGGGTTGAGTTTTAAGCCATTTTTGACATTTTCTTCAGCGTCCTTGAAGGATTCGTTCCTGATCAGAGCGGATATGAGCAGGCGAGACAGCTCTGGCAGCCTGCGCTTGTTTCTCAGCCCCTGGCGGCAATATCGGATCGTGTCGATATAAATATTGAGGTCGAAAAAGATGCGTGCCATCACCAGGTTTGCTTCCGGATTGTCGGGGTAGATGGTGAGAACTTTTTTTGCTGTACTCAAGCCCTTGTTCACCTGCCCGGAAAACACGTAGAGTTCAGCGAGTCTGGCTGCGGCCCGGACAGCGTTGGATTGTTCAACTACAATCTGGCTGTAGGCTTCGATAGCTTCTTTCAACCTGCCCCTGGCAAGCAGAATTTCTGCAAGTTCGCTGCGGGCAGAGACATTCAAAAAGTCTTTTTCAAGTACTTTTTCCAATACCTTTTTTGCTTTGTCGAACTTTCGCTGCTGCCGATATATGACAGCCAGTTCGATGCCTGCGGTAATATTGTCCGGAAATTTTTTCAAAAGACGATCATAGGTGGCAACGGCTTTTTTTAAAGAGCGTGTCCGGGTATAGAACCGTGCAACCTGGAGAATCGTTTTGTCGCTGTCCGCATCCTCGTTCAGTCCCTTTTCTATCATGGCTTCTGCCTCCTCGGATTCCGAGCGGGAAAGATGGCATTCGGCCAGAAGGAAAAAAAGATCCTTTCCGCCATCTCCAAGTTCCAGGGCTTTTTTGCCATGCACAAAGGCTTGTTCGATATTACGTTTTACAAGAGCCAGATAGCCAAGGCCGGTATGGGCTTTCGCTATTGTCGGATCGAGATCGACCGCTTTTTTCAAGTGTAGCTCGGCAGTACCCATATCCCCGATCTTGAGACTCACGTTGCCGAGTCCTGCATGATATCCGGCATTTTCCGGGTTACGCTGTACAGCATTGAGGTATTCGATCCGTGCTTTTGTGTATTCGTCTGCCTGGTATAATTTTTGGGCATTTTCGTAAAATTTTTCAGCCTGCTCGCATTTTTCCTTTTTGGATGTCAGCATCAAATCCCGCTTTTCATGATCCAGGAGAACCTTCCTGGCTGGTGTCAACATGACAATGCCGAACGCCAAGCTTCCCCATATCAGAGTCAGGGCAGTGCCGAGTCCAATGAAGCGCAACAGGCCGAACTTCAACCTCGACCCTGGTCGTTTGCATATGATGATGTCAGGGTTTTCGGTGCCGGGCAGGGCTTGAGGACAAACTGCATGAAAAATGGGAAGCATCCCGTAAAGCCTTGAGTGGACGCACTTTATTTTATCATTGATCATCCCTTTTTCAGGATTGAAAAACGGACAACGGGATTTTGATGGCACAGCCATTATTCTCAACATAGCGCGAAACATCAACCAGACCATTACCCGAAAGAAATCGATGCTGATAAATATCAGGTCAAAAGGCAGCCTGAAAACGAGGAAAAATTTTTTCCAAATCGATTTTTTCGGCTGTCCTGATTCTATTTCAGTATTGCTGCCGGGTTTTATGCCAGACTCGTTATCTGATGTTCGATCCACAGTTTTTTTATCCGTCATGAAAAACACTCCTCTTTATTTTGAGCCGTAACTATTTCTATCCTGATCTGTTCCGTTTCAAATTCCCTAAGGGCCGTGGATGAAATAATTTCTACAACCTTGCTTACCTTTGAATCTGTTTTCTGTGTTGCATCGATGGGTACAGACAATATAGCTATTAATTTGGGTTTCCAGAGCTTTCGGAGAAACAAAATTTGTTTATCTCAAACCGAATTTTATTTTCCAAAGTTCTCCGTTTTTTTCGATCACCACGAATTTTGCGCTGATACTCGTTATCTTGATATTTTCTGCACTATCTCCTTCTTTCATTATTCGACCATCAATCACTACCATACGCTCCTGGGGAATTTCTGACCATACAAGAGCCTGAAGTTCAAACTGACTATCCATAATATCCGGAATGTCTGCCAGATCTCCGGCCTGATTTTTCTGTTTTGTTTCTACTGCCTGCACAGTATCTGCATCAGGTTGTTTTTTGATGTTTTTGTCTGTCATCGAGCCTGCTTCGAGACTGGCTGTTGCTGGTTTTTGATTTTTTATTGTTGATGGGTTATCATGTGCGATAACATTGATGTCTTTTTTTTCTGGAATATTTGCTTTATGTCTCACTGGCAGGGGCATTATAATGTCCTGTACGAGTTTTATATCCGGCTCAGATTTTATGTCCGGCATGATCATTTGTTCATGGTCAGGCTCTATTTCCGGTTTACTCCCGGTTCTGGCAAATAGATTTTTTTTTGCCTCAGAAATTTTTTTTTGCATTATATATGGTGGAAGTTTTACTGGCACAGGATTTATATTCAGCATGGGAATACGTTCGAATCCAGCCCCTGTTTCTGATTTATGGTCAGCCCTGGTCAATAGATCGTCTTTTTGCACAGGAATTTTTTTTTGCGGGATATCTGGTGGGAGTTCGACTACTGGTATTGGTTTTACTGGCGCAGGTTTTGTATCAACCGCAGCCACAACTGAATTTTTTTTTATATCATCAGTTTGCCTGAAACTGTATTTTTGCGATAGTCCAAACCATATGCCGCCTGATAAAATAAATAAAATAGTGCATATAAAAACGAATTGTCTGTAAGGAAAAACTGGCCTTGTTCGTTTGAGAAGCATCCGTCTGGCTTGAATCATATTCGAAAGAGACGGCATGCAGTCATCGGGTTTTTTGTCATCTTCCAGTTTTTTTAATGCCTTTAAGATAGAACTCATGATCAGATGTCCTCTTCCATAGACTTGCAGATCTATTTCCTGATTATTGTTTTAATTTAGGTAAATGAAGCGCTCTCAGCTCATTATAAAGAACGATTTTTGTCATGGGGCCAGCAATGCCATCGGGCTTGATTCCGTATTTTACCTGAATTCGTAACACGGCCTCACGGGTTTTATCATCATAATCTCCATTGATTGTAAGCTGATTATAGCCGATATCCTGCAATAGAATTTTCAGAGTGACAATACTTGCTTTCGGGGCTTTTTTTGATATTGTTCCGAAAAGATAATAAAAATTTTTCCACAGAATATATGCTCTGCCTGTCCAGAATTTTTTTACCTCATCTCTCGTTGTCAGCACCTGGTATTTTGCTTCTGGTCCATGAAAGCTCCATACATTTTTATCGATAGCATAAAGGGCAAGAAATACAGAAGAGTCATAATCTGGAAACTTGAATTCCATAATAGCCGGGAGATTGAGAGATATGACAGTATTCAGCTTTTTTGTCTTGAGGTTTATGATTCGATAGGACAGCAGGCCATTTTGTCCTGATGCCAGTCGGAAAAATTCTTCATGATCAGGTGCTTGTTCAAGATACGGATGAATGACAGCCCGGATACCCCAGTGGTTCAACGCATGACGAAAAGCATCTGTTCTGGAATTTGCCCCATCCATGATTGCCGGAACCCGACTTATGGAAATCTGTTCAGGTTGCGAGGTGGCAGGGGCAGGATTTATGGATTGCTCCGAATTTTTTATTTCAGTCAAAGCCTTGTCGTCTGAGCTATTATCAGTCAAAGCCTTGCCGTCTGAGCTATTATCAGTCAAAGCCTTGTCGTCTGAGCTATTATCAGTCAAAGCCTTGCTGTCTGAGTTTTTATCAGTCAGAGCCTTGCTGTCTGAGCTATTATCAGTCAAAGCCTTGCCGTCTGAGCTATTATCAGTCAAAGCCTTGCCGTCTGAGCTATTATCAGTCAAAGCCTTGCCGTCTGAGCTATTATCAGTCAAAGCCTTGCCGTCTGAGCTTTTGTCAGTCAAATCTTCATCTTCAGGCTCATCGATTTTATCTGTTTCAATTTTTTGGTTATTTTCCTGTTCAGATTCAGATTCGGGTTCAGATTCGGGCTTTGCAATATTTACCTCCGGCTTATCTGCTTCCAAATCATATAAAGGGGCAATCTTTTTTTCAGGTGTTTTTTTAACCGTTGTCGGATACTGAAGAGGGTAGGGCAGCAGCATGATTGCCAGAAAGCATAAAACAAGAACAGATGCAGCCCACCATTCTTTTTTAATCCCAAACCATCCAGATGCCTCTTTCTTTTTTCCATATGAAAGCTCCCGGATGGCGATACGAGTTATCCGTCCGGTTATTTTCTGTGTGTTCAAGCCATAGGCAGTCAGCAGGCATCGGTCACACAGGATATTAGTCAGCCGGGGAATGCCACCCGAATATTTATGGATTGCCCGGAATGCAGATTTTGTATATGTCACTCCTGGCTTGTTGGAAGCGATATGAAGCCTGTGGCGGATATAATCTTTTGTTTCCGCAAGAGACAGAGGGCGTAAGTGACAGCTCAATGTGATCCTTTGTGCAAGCTGTCTCAAAGCATATGAATAAAGAATACGGCTCAATTCAGGCTGGCCTACGAGTATTATCTGTATGAGCTTGCTTGTACTGGTTTCCAGATTCGATAAAAGCCGCAGCTGTTCCAGAACATCCCTTGTCAGGTTCTGGGCCTCGTCGATAAGAAGAATGACTTTTTTATTTTCTGCCTTTCTATCCATGAGAAACAGGTTCAAGGTGTCGATGAGTTCTTTGATATGTTCCGAATCGGAACTAAGCCCGAATTCATCGTTTATGGCCTTAAGTAGCTGGAGTGAATCGAGTTTGGGATTGAAAATATAGGCCACTTCGATGTTTTTATCCAGACTATCAAGGAAACTGCGGCATAAGGTGGTTTTCCCGGTTCCGACTTCACCAGTGATTTCCACGAACCCTTCGCCCTGAGTCACGGCATAGTTCAAGTGGGCCAGGGCTTCTTCATGGGGTTGACCCAGAAACAGATACGCTGGATTTGGAACTAGCTGGAACGGTCTTTCATTAAATCCGAAAAATTGCTTGTACATTCGATATTCCGATCAATTTTCTTCATGTTAACGCTATTGCTGCATATTTCATAAGGCGCTATCTGTACACAGATTTTATTTTGCGCCGAAAAACGATTTTTCAAAAGAATTTGAAATCATTCGTTTCTGTGATATACCCAATATGAACAGCCCATGTCAATACGGCGAAAGGAAAGATGATTATCAAGAAAACAGGAGCTATTGATACAAAACGGTTGATTCTCATATTGTTTCCGTTATTTTTCATGTCAGGAATCATACCCTTGTTTTTTGCATTGTTCTTTGTGGCCGGTTCCGTAAAACAATGTCTTATTGCCGGAATTTCTGTAACATCAGTAGTTTCTTTTGTGTTATCATGGGTTTGCGCCATATATTTGGGTGTCAGAGGCAGACATCTGATCAGAGAAAAAGAGAGGGCGGAGCAATCAGCTATGTCAAAGTCCGAGTTTCTCGCTACAATGAGTCATGAAATTAGAACCCCCATGAACTCTGTGATTGGAGTGTCCAGGCTGCTCATGGACACTTCTCTTTCAGAAGAACAATATGAATTTGCCAAAGTTATACAGCACAGCGGAGAAAATCTCATCTCTTTGGTTAATGATCTCCTTGATCTGTCCAAGATTGAGGCAGGAAAAATGGAGTTGGAAGCTCAACCTTTTGAATTAAGGGCATGTATTGAAAGCGTATTTAAGATAATGGCTTCAAAAGCGATGGATCAAGATATTGAGCAGATATATCAAATTCATCATGAAACTCCTGATTATATTATCGGCGATATAAACCGGCTCAGGCAGATTTTGATAAATCTTGTGGGAAACTCTGCCAAGTTTACGCAACACGGTGAAATCAAAATTGATGTGAGTCACAAAATGGTGACTCATGATAATATGACCATAAATTTTATCGTAAAGGACACAGGGATAGGGATTAGCGAAGAAAAACTCGATAATCTGTTTACACCATTTACGCAAGCTGAGTCATCAACGACCAGGCAATACGGAGGCACTGGACTGGGGCTTACGATCTGCCGCCGCCTGGTGGAACTTATGAACGGAAATATCCGGGTTGAAAGCAGGCTGGGGCATGGAACCGAAATTTATTTCAATTTTCAGACAGAACCCTTTCATGAAGGCGAATTGAAACCTTATATGAACCCTGATATAGCAGGCTTGAAAAATCGAAGAGTCAAAATTTGTGAGCAAAATATTTCCATGCGGAAGATGCTTTTCTCCCAACTCGATTTCTGGGGAATGATCCCGATACCTCTTCATGATATTGCGTCACAGGATATTTTAAGGCATGATTTAGATGATACCGATTTGATCATTGTTGATGAGGCAATGGAAAAAGAAAGCTTTTTTTTTATAGATACACCTGAAACCATACCGACTATCAGGCTGGTCAGCATGAATATGCCGGGTGGTTTATGCAGCCTGGAAAATGGTGGAATATGCATATGTGTATCAAAACCGGTCGAAATATCCCGGCTATATGAAGCTGTCATGGAATGCCTTTGTGGAATGAGAGCCAGACCCGAATTATGGGTTGAAAACAGGACTGATGTATCTGGGCTTGCAAGTGAAATTCCTTTGGAAATATTGATAGCCGAAGATAACGAGGTTAACCGGAAACTGGCCATAAGGTTTTTTCAAAAGATAGGGTATCAGCCTGATATCGCGATAAACGGCAGGGAGGTTTTAGATGCCCTGGAGCTTAAAATCTATGATATTGTGTTCATGGATGTGCATATGCCGGAGATGAACGGCATTGAAGCCACAAAAGTTATAATCGATACTGTTCCGAAAGAAAAACAGCCTGTTATCATAGCCATGACAGCGAGTGTTTTCGATTCGGACAAAGATAAATGTCTGGAAGTGGGTATGGTGGATCATATCGGGAAGCCGGTTTCCATCAAGGAAATAGAGCGTGTGATCCAGAAATGGGCAAGGCCCGGATATCTGCCTGATCATAGCTGGTCAGATGAGACCAGAGATTCGGGAAAAGATAATATTATCGAGATCCTGGATGATGATTCCAGAACCCTTGCAAACCAGTATCCATTGAGAATACTCCTGGCTGAAGATAATGAAATGAACCAGAGACTGATCATGATGTACCTTAATAAACTTGGTTATAAGGCGGATCTCGCAGAAAACGGAGAGGAAGTGGTTGCGGCTGTCAAATCTGTGCGGTATGATCTCATTTTCATGGATATTCATATGCCTTTAATGAGTGGCCTTGAGGCTGCAAGAAAGATTATTGAAACCTGTCCAGAGGAAGAATGTCCGAATATTGTAGCCCTGACTGCTGACATTCGTTCTCAAAACAGGGTGGAATGTTTCAAAGCAGGCATGTCGGATTTTATCGGAAAACCGGTAAATGCAGAGGATATAGAGCGGTTAATTCGAAAATTGCAGGCAAAAGATTCAAGCAGTCTTTTAGCGTGATGCAAGTGGAAATCCGGCACAAAATTTTGGCTATGAAAAATAATTAATGGATTTATACAGTGAAGACAGATATAAGGGGCAACAATTGACACGGCAATAACAGCGGTTATAAAAACGCTCTTTAAAAAGCTGTCAAGGAAAGGAAGGATTGGAAAAATGGAAGAAGCAAAAATAAAATACATGCTCACATCGTGTGAACACTACGAAGCTGCTCAGATATATTCCGAACTTGCAGCAAACAAGCTGGCAGCCATCAGAGGTTTCAAATCCTCTGTTGTGGAACATGACGGTAAGTTTCATGTGTATCTGGAAGCCCATGAAAAAGATTATGAAACATTGGAAAAGTTTTTGGGAAATATTATTGTCAGGTTGTTTTTTTTTTAATCCATGCTAAAGCTGTTTTCGATCCGGCCGGGATTTTACGCCCGGCCTGACCGAATATCAGCATGTCTTTCTGAGCTTATGATTCTCTGGCGATCCATTCCTTTTTTATTGAAATCAAAAATTATTTAAAGCTAAAATTCTTTAAAGCTAAAATTCTTTTTCATTGCCTGCTCTCTTATTGCTCGGAGCATTGCGGCATCCAGAGTGTTGTCATCCCCGTTTTTTGCTATCTGCTTTGCCACATATTTACGCCGTGCCTCATTCAATTCGAGGATTTGCTTCTGAATTTTCTCCCGTTTGCTCCGCATGTCTTTAATATATGACTGCCGCTGTTTCTTCGTCATTTTTTTCATCTCTTCGGGAAGTTGATCTTCGGAAAGTTCCTCCGCCTTGATTTTTCCTTCAGCTTCAGCGTCCACAAGATCCCACCCTGTGTTGCGATATTGTTTCGAAGCCTTTGCCACAGATCGCTGGGCCATTACCGAACTGCTCACGGATCTGGAATTCAAGTCCTGTTCTTTCTGTCTCATTTTGCCCTTTCTTCCGGCTTTTCCATAAACGACATAGGTTGAATTCAAGTCTTCTCCGAGCCTGGCAATTTTTTCGTCCTGGGGAGCATCAATATGAACTATTCTCTGATTCTGGTCGATGTTCATATATTTGCCATCAGCAAGATCTGCGCCATGTTTCCATTTTGTCTGAATGCCTTTGTCATAGTTCCCGCAGAAAATTGTATTGATCATAATGCCCTTTGTAATAGCAGCTTTGCAGGCAGTTTTATAATTCATTTGTCCCTGGGTGAACGGTTCGTTTCCGGCAATCACAATGATTTTCAGATCATTGTGATTCGTACTCCAGTCAAGGCCGGTTGCAGCTGACATAATGACCTTTCCGCAATATTCATCTCCGCCCTGGGTTTTCAACTTGAACAATTCTTCGGAAATCAGATCAAGATTATCTGTGAGCGGAGAAATCATGCGAATATGGCTCTCCCCGGCGGGAATGGTACTTTTCCCGTACTCATACAGCCCGACCTCCAGCCGAATATGCTCTCCATCCTGTCTGGCTCTGGCCAGTTCATTGACTATTTTCCACAACTGGGTTTTAGCCTGATTTATCAGGCCATTCATGCTGCTACTCGTATCCAGCAGTACAGCGAGTTGAACCTTCGGATATACTTTTTCCGATGCAAAACCAGATGTGCCTGTCATCAGAGAAATAATAATACCGCAGATGATAAAAAGAACAACTTTTGATTTCATTTTTCAGCTCCTTTTTTATGGGTTCAAGAATAATTTTACTTGAGCCGCTATCAATCATAATTTATATCTTCTCTAACCTGCCGAAACTGTGACCTGATTCGGCCTGCTGAAACTCCCATGACAATAGACTGTACCGCACCGATTTCATCGTCTGTCAGGCCATTTTCTTTAGCAACTCCAAAGAAATGTTCCATTCATGGATAACAGCCAATAGCAAACGATGCCGCCAACTGGATCATGACCGTTGCTTTTTGATCCAGTATTTCATTTTTAGCTGTTGATTCGAAAAATTCTTCGTATGCCTGTTTTTGCTTTTTGGGTAACAATGGCTTTCCTTTCGATTTTTTGTTGAGTTAATTAATAGTCAGGCTTTTTTTTTCATGATATTTTTCTAATCGTTAAACTTTTAACTTTTGACTTTTGACTCTATAAAGTTTCTTTTGCAAAGCTCAATGTCTTCATCTATAAACAAATCAGAGGTATTAATACTTACCTGATTACCCAGATATTTTGGGAAAAAGCGTATATAGAGTAGAAGCAATCAAACAAAAACTTTTCAAAGGCGCTATATGTATCTATCAAGCTCTTTTCTTCAACAATATTTTCATAACTTCTGCCACTGTCACTCAATTTCCTGTAAAAGTCTTCATATTCCAAAGATAAGTCCATTATTTTCTTAGAATCACAATAACCACTTTTTTTAACCTCTTTTCTTATCTTTTTCAGCAAATTGTTTTGAATTTGAAAAGAGCGTTGCTGTTCCAGTCTTCGGTTGAAATCGCCTAAAGCTTTTCTGATAGCATTTTCAAGTTGAATAGAAATATTTTCACCTGGCATCTAAATTCTCAACTCTCTCCAGAAAGTCTTTTGCAAATTCCATGTATTTCTCTTCTGTTTTTTTATATGTATCACAATTGCCGCTTATAGTGCTTTTATCTTTAGGTTCCAAACCATTATAGTCAGGTAATTTCCACATAGGGTTTTTATATTTTTGTGCCATGTTGGGCAGGGTGTTATGGGTGTGCATAACAGCATTTTTTCCAATAGGTCTGGCTACTAATTCATCTGTGAGATGTTCGCTCACTTCTTTATTGATATGAGTTTGAATAGCTTCAGGAATTTTTT
>JAUCGE010000190.1 GCA_030377965.1 Desulfobacterales bacterium HSG16 | reverse complement strand
TCCGTTCGGAAAAAGGTAGGGAGGACTTTTTACGTATTTATCAGGCGATCAAATATCTTGATTGGGACGTATACAAACCACCACCCGAACTAGCGACAAACCCTGTGGTGTAGGTGGGACACACCCGAAAATGACCATGCCCTGGAGATAGGCTTTGGCACGGGGAATCTTATCGAAGAAATGGCCGGCCATTTACAAAACGGAATCATCGAAGGTATTGATTTTTCTGAAACAATGGTTGATGTAGCTCAAAGGAAAAATAAAAAATATATAGACAAAGGCAAAGTTAAAATTCGCCTGGGCGACTTCAATGATATGCCGTTTGATGACGACTGCTTTGATAAAATATATTCGGTAAACACCATTTATTTCTGGAAGAATCCTAAAGCAGGTATTGCCAGAATACATGATATTTTAAAACCCGGCGGGAAATTGGTTCTTGGCTTTCATGACAAAGAGCAGATGGACAAAATGTCACTCAATGAGGATGTATTTCGTTATTATTCAACACGCGATGTGGCCGACCTTCTGTCCAACGACGGATTGCTGAATAAAGTTGATATCATATCCAGGAAAGGAAAACAGAATGCTTTACATTGTGCGGTTGGCATCAAATGAAAGCATGACAATTGACTTCGACAGAGGAAATGCTCGGAATTGACATTCATGAGCTGTAGACTAAGTATCTAACCAATATTTTTTTAACCTTTCTAAAGGAGTGCAAAAATAGAGCGAAGCGGTTTTTTGCCCACTTATATTTGCGAAAAACCGCTTCGCTCTATTTCCGCACTCCATTGTACTGGCATCAGAAAAGGTTAAAAAAACTTTTGGTGAGGTACTTATTTGGAAAAAAATTATGAATTATGCTGTGAATCAGCATCTCTGTTTATCAGAGCGAAACTGGTTCAATTTATCTGATCGCTATAGGTCTGCGGAGACAAGTCCAAAAAACGGTGTTATTTCATCATCTTTTTTATAGAAAAAAAATGTTTCCTACCTGTCAAAAGACTGTATATTACCCATATTAGAACCATATATAGAAGCGCTGATGTAACAGTTGTTCGCATTGCCGTACCCAATATTCCAGTAATTGCAGGGAGCAGCATAATTTCCGCACATAAGGAAAGTATCGAAGCCATAATGAAAGCAAATAAATTTCCGAGTATGTTTCTTAAATCTATTCCATCCAAATCGGCAGTACCTTTATAATCGCTTCTCTGATTTTTTCCACTCTTTTCTCGTCCTCCACCTTTTCCCCTTCAATATCCCTGACATAAAATACATCCACTACCTGTTCGACTTTTGTTGCGATTTTGGCAAAACGTACGTCAAGGCCGCACTGGAAAATAGCGTCTGTAACCTTGAACAGAAGACCGGGGAAGTCATATGTAAAAACCTCTATGATAGTGAAAAAACGGGATGTAACATTGTCTATATGAACATTATGAGGTCTGTTGGTTATCTGACTGTCGCCGCTTCCATAAACATCAATGCGTTGTTTCAAAGCTGCTGACAGATCGAGTTTTCCGGACAGGGCAGCATCAAGATCCCAGTTTGCCTTATCCCATGTTTCCATTTCGCAGAATTTGTCAGGGGGTGGTTTGACAGTAAAAATATCAAGGGCGACCCGGTTGAACCAGGTATAAACCTTGACATCTTCAACATCGATACCATGCAGGGTAAATACTCCTGCAATCTTTGAAACAAGGCCGGGGACATCTTTTATGCAGATTGTCATGATCCTTTTATCAGCTTCGGCCATTTCCTGCCATTCCCATACAAATCCGCTCTTTCCAAGTTTTTTGAAAAGATTGATATGGGCTATAACCTCTTCAGTCTCAATATTCATCAGGTAACGGGGAGACATGGACAGAAGCAGGGGTTCTATCTTTTTTTCGTTTTCGGTACCTGCTACAGCATTTCTTATCGATTCTCTTTTTTCTTCCATTATATCTACTGCCCTGCTCCCAGCAAGTTCTCCATTTTCCAGGATATTCAGGATATTGACATACAAACTCCGCAAAAGATATGAAGTCCAGTCGTTCCATGCCTTGGGGCCGGTGGATACGGAATCGGCAATAGTCAGAAGATAGAGCATATTCAATCGTTCTACATACTTGATCTTGCTTGCACAGAATATTGCTGTTTCTTCATCCTGTACATCTCTTCTTGTTGCCACTTGAATTAAAAAAAGATGCTCTTTGACAAGAAAACTTACTTTATTGATGTCTTCTCTGCCGTAACCTTTTTCAGACATGACCTCTTGTACATATTTCACTCCTTTTTCAGCATGTTTGCCCCTTTCGGAATCTCCTTTTCCTATGTCATGGAGCAGGGCAGCCCATAATAAAAGTTTTTTTTCGGAAAGATCTCTGTACAAACCGGTGCAGCAAGGATCGTTTATTTCATCTTCGGGCGTACCTATTTTTTTAATGGTCTGAACAGTATATATAGAATGTTTGTCCACAGGATATATGTGATAATCATCGTATTGTATCCGATCTTTGATTTTCGCAAATTGGGGAACAAATCGGGTTAGAAAACCTGTTTCCAGCATGGTGTTGAGTACCATAAAAGGACTGGCAGGGTGGATAAGGACACCTTCAAAAGATATTACAGCCTCTTTCGAAGTTTTAAATTCATCATCTACAAGATAGAGAAAATCTCTGATCAATCGCTTGGAGGAAGCACTCAGGGGAAGGCCCATACTTGCGCTTTGTTCGAAAATTTTTATGAGGAGCATGGGATTGTTAATAATTTTTTCAGAAGGATGCAGTTCAAGAGCTCTTCTATGAATTTCCAGGCCGTCTACAGGTGTTGTTCCCGTAATGACTGGTGCAGCCGCATATATGAAATCATATACGAGCATCCTTTGCTTTTCTTTTATAAAATTCATTTTTGTATGAAGCCTGCCTAAAAATTGCTCTACAGGCTGCTGGCCATTTTTTTCCCTATAATCGAGAAGGTCAGCAATTTTTTCCTGATACTTGAAATAGAGCTGGTCATTTTTCCTGCCTGACAGGTCGTGGAGATAGTTTCTGACCAGCCATATGAATTTCAGTGCTTCTTGCAGTTGTATGTATTCATCGTGTGAGAAACATCCGAAATATTCCAGGTCTCTGGGGCGGCGAAGGCCATATCTGATTTTGGTTATCCATAGCATTGTATGGTAATCTCTCAGACCGCCCTTGCCTTCTTTCAAATTCGGCTCCAGAAGATATGATGAATCTCCGAATTTATCGTGTCTGCAAATATTGTTATTGATAATCGATTCTACGAAAGTATTCGAATACTCTTTAACCAGTTCTTTTCTGAACCGACGCATAAATCCTGAAAAGACAGGTCTCTGTCCGCCGAGCAGTCGGGCATCAAGTAACGTGGTCAATTCTTCCACGTTTTCTCGTGCAATTTCAAGTGTTTCATCGATAGTTCTGGTACTGTATGCGACCTGTATTCCCACATCCCACAGAGGATACACCATTTCGCTTATCAGATTGCCGACAATATCTGGTATTTCTTTGTCGAATAAGAGCAAAAGATCCACATCCGAATGGATACATTGCTCCGCACGGCCATATCCGCCAAGAGCCAGGAGTGCAAAGCCACTACAAATTTTCGTGCCTGTGACTGCAAAACATTTTCTAAAATACTCATCTACAAGATACGTATGGTTCTGGACGAATTTTGCTGTAGCGCCGCTATAAAAATCCTTGATTAAATCTTCCCTGTTTGCTTTGAGCCTTTCAGAGATTATCTTGCATGTCGTATTCATGATAGATGTTTCTCCCAGAGTCTTATTACTATATTTTTCAAATCGGAAAACCTGTCTTCATCAGCTACAGCCGGTTTTTCACGCAGGCTCAGACGGTGAGCCAGAAACCGGTAAGTCAGGTATGCTTTTCGCAGCAGATATGCTGAAATATCATCAAGAACTCCTACATCAGCCAGACTTCTCAAAAGACGCACGTTATCCGTGTATTTCACGATTTCCTTATGTCTGCCTGCATTGAGCAGCACCAGATATTGTACCAGGAATTCAATATCTATCATACCGCCGATACCCTGTTTGAGGTCAAAAATTCCGGGAACCACATCCAGAGTCTCCTTTCTCATAAGTTCCCGCATACTGACAATCTCTTCTTTCAACTCTTTTTCGTCTCTGGGTTGAGTCAACACTTTTGCTCTGATTTTTTCAAATCTTGCCATTATTGCAGGATCACCGGAAACAGCTCTTGCTCTTATTAATGCCTGTTTTTCCCAAGTCCAGGCATCGTTTATCAGATAGTCCTCGAACACGTCGAAACGAGAAACCAGAACACCTGAATCCCCGCTTGGCCGGAGCCTCATATCTACATCATAAAGGGTTCCAGCGGAAGTGTGGGTGGTAAGGATATGAATCACACGTTGACCCATACGGGCAAAAAACATGGGGCTTTCGACGGGCAGCCGCCCCCCTTTTGTATCTTCATAAACCCCGGCATGGAGATAAACCAGATCCAGATCAGACGCATATCCGAATTCTATTCCTCCGAGTTTGCCGTAGGCTATTACCGCAAATCCTCTGTCGCATGGCCCGTCATTTATGGAACAAACCGGCCTCCCATGCTTTTTTACAAGGTGTTTCCATGACAGGTTGAGGACTTCATCAATTACGGTTTCTGCTATATAAGTCAGATGATCACTCGTTCTCATCAGAGGAATGACATTCTCAATATCGGCGGCTGCAACTCGCAATGAATTCACGTTTTTAAATACCCGCAATTCTTCCATCTGCTGTTCCAGATCGTCGGGAGCTATGGACTCGAAACGCGCGGCCAGTACATCTTTCAATTCAGAGCGTTCAGGAGGGGTGTATAGTGTGCGGTCGTCTAAAAGTTCATCTAAAAGCAGGGGATTACGCGACAAAAATCCTATAATCCAGGAACTCATGACAGACAATCTGACCAGAAGAGAAACAGCTTTCGGATTTTCGAGCAGAAGGGATATATAACAAGTTCGGCGCTCAATAGCGCGCAAAAGATCAAAAAGTCTTTTTATGGATGTCTGAGGATCACTGGACTGGATGCAGGCTTTCAATATAAGCGGAACCAGGGCATCTATTTTTTTTCTGGTCACAGCAATAGCTGAACGAATGACAGAATCATTTCTGTAAGTATTAAGAAAATTGATGACCTGTTCTGGATCGACAAATCCGGCATTTTTTAATATATCAAGAGCCTTCTGTCCTTTTATCCTTTCCTGCCAGATATCTTTCAATATCATCTCTATCTGGTTATCTGAGTCTATTTTTTCCTTTGGTTCCAGAAGTCCATCAAAATGATGCTGAACATTAGCCATGTGAGTTTCAAGAGTTTTATAAAAAGCATCCTCGGTTTCAAAGCCCATTGAAACGCAAAGCCGCTTTCTGCCGATAGAATTCGAGGGCAGGGTATGGGTCTGCCCATCGGCAAATTCCTGTACTCTGTGTTCGGTATTTCTTAAAAATATGTAAGCTGCATTAAGTTGTTCGAATGTTCCGTTTTTAATAGAACCCAGTTGAACTAGATTTTTCAACACTTTCTGTATCCCTCGAACTTGCAGAGTCTGTCTTATTCCGCCTCTGAGCAGTTGAAAAATCTGGCCGAAAAATTCGATTTCTCGAATTCCGCCTGATCCGAGTTTCACATTGTCTTTCAAACCTTTTCGCTTGACTTCCAGTGCTATTTTTTTCTTCATATCCCTTAAAGATTCGAATACGCCATAGTCGAGATATCTGCGATAAATAAAAGGATGAAGCCTTTTCAGAAGATGTGCGCCAGCTTCCTTATCGCCTGCAACTACACGGGCTTTGATCCAGGCGTATCTTTCCCACTCCCGTCCCTGGCTCTGATAATAAATGTCCATGTTATCAAAACTCATGACAAGGGGACCGTTCTCCCCAAAAGGACGCAGATTCGTATCGACCCGGAAAACGAACCCGTTTGCCATATTTTTTCCGATGACATTGATAAGGCTCCTGCCGAGCTTGAGAAAAAATTCCTCGTTTCCGATACTCCGACTTCCCCCCTGAGTCTGTCCATATTCGGGAAAAGCCATAATCAGGTCTACATCCGACGAGAAATTCAGCTCACAGGCACCTAATTTGCCCATTCCCATGACCACAAGCTGCTGGGGCTGGCCGCTTTTTCCTATTGGAATACCAAAAGGTTTACACTGCCACTGATATAAAATATCCAGTGCAGAATCGAGACAGGCATCTGCAAAAGCAGATAAATCAGTCATAGTTTCGGTTAGTCCGGCCCACCCGGCAAGATCCCGTATGGCAATCCGGATCATTTCCCTACGCCTGACCCTGCGAAAAATATCACAAAGAGCAGCTTCATCTTCCACATCTTCAAGAAAAACTTTCAGACTATTATCGTATCTACTGGAAGGATAACTTGTTAAAAGATCTCCTGTTTTTATAAGATCGTCTAAAACATCAGGGTATCTTTTAACTGTTTTAGCTACAAAGTCGCTAAAAGCAAACACGCGCCATAGGGCTGATCCAATATCTGTTATCTCTTCATTCTGGTCTTGTTTCTGAGGCGGCTTTACACCGTTTTTTTCAGCAGATTGACAATAAGCTTCCCATTTTTCATCGGCATCTGATGCAAGTTCGACCGGCATTTTTTTATTTTTCGTCATATTCGGATATTCTTCCTTTTCACTGATAAAAATATGATAAAAAATAGCACATGGCTTTTTTAAACGCAACTGTATCCTTTCTATCTGCTTGTGACAACCGAAAATTGCCCCACCTGAAACGAATCTGACAAAATCAG
>JAUCGE010000189.1 GCA_030377965.1 Desulfobacterales bacterium HSG16 | reverse complement strand
ATCCCGCTATCAGGATATTGCTGAAATCCTGTGAAGATCCTCTGGTATGGAGTATCACGCCTGAAATCAGAAGTCCTGTTGCCACCACCATCCAGCCTAAACGCTCGATTGATTTTTCCAGGCCTTTTATCAGGTTTCTGGTTCCGTTTTCAGGGGATATCCTGAAATTGAGCTTTCCCTGTTCGAGCTTTGTCAGAACATGGTTCATACGGTCGGGCAGGCCGGCAGCGAGGTGACCGAGCCTTACAGCATCGTCTAAGCGGTTTGGCCAGTCTTTCTGCATCTCTTCTTCTGCAAAACGTCTGGCAAAGGGCATGGCCTTTGCCCAGGGGTCGAAATCAGGGTCAAGATTTGCCGCCATGCCGGACAATATGCCGATTGCCCTCATGATGAACAGCATGTCTGCCTGAACCTGGAAAGGGGCTTCAAATATTATATCTCTGTATTCAGCAAGAAAATAATCAGCCTGGTTTAAAACCACATCCCGCATTCTTCCCATTCTGACTCCCCAGAATCTTTCAAAGACCATTTCATGGACTTCTTCAAGCCTTTTTAAATCAGCGCCTTCGAGCAGGACTCCGGCATGAATATATGCTTCGACGATTTTTCTTGCGTCTCTTGTGGCAAATCCTATTGCAAATTCACGGGCTGCATTTTTCAGCCGCTCCGGCACAGATGCCATCATGCCGAAATCCACAAAAGCTATCTGAAAATTACGTCCGGGTTTCAGGGGAACCGGATCGTTGGGCGCAAAGCTCTTAATTCCTGACTCTATTTCAGCGGGAGTGGGAAGGGGTTTGACAAAAAGATTTCCCGGATGAGGATCGACATGGGTAAATCTGTTCTCGAATACCTGAAACATATAAATACGGTGAAGCTCGTTGACAACCTGTACGGATGAAATGCCGACAGAAGACATGGCCTTTAAATCGTTTATCTTGATGTAACCGACATTTTCCATGGTAAGCGTATGTTTCCGGCAATATTCCCAGTCAATTTTCGGAACATGGACAAAAGGATCATGTCGAAGATTCTGAGCGAATTTTTCTGAATTATGTCCTTCTTTTTTCAGATCAAGTTCGTTTCTGGTCACCTCGGAAAATTCGTCTGCGAGCCAGTCAAGATCGACTCTCTTACTGACCCTTCGATAATGCTTGAGCCAGTTGAAAGCCAGGCGGATTGCTGCCAGATCTGTTTCCACCAGAACTTCTATATTAGGCCGTAATACTTTGACCACCCTGGGCTTTCCGCCTTTGATACGAACTTCATGAACCTGTGCCAGGGAGGCTGCCCCTAATGGTTTTTCGGAAATCGATTCGAATATTTCAGAGATCGGGCGGTTGAAATCAGCTTCGATACGGGCTGTTATATCTTCAATTTTTTCGGGAGGTACTTCATCCTGGAGACCAGCAAGTTCCTCGGTAACAGCCGGGGGCAGTATATCCACCCGGATGCTTAAAAACTGGCCCATCTTTATCAGAACTCCGCCCATTTCCAGGGCAAGAACTCTGTATTTTGAGGCTATCCGTTTCCATCGCACAAGAGGATTGCTTTGGAAAATTCTAAGGATCGGTCGATTTAAAAGGATATCGTTCCATATGGTCTGCAAAAAAACCTTTGCAAAGAACCATCTTACCTTACGATATCTTTTTAAATCGATTTTTACACAACTATTGTCATTGTCCAACAGGCGGCCTCTTTCAGAAACAGTTGACAGGAAAAGCAAAAGAGAATGTTTTTTTTATCAGACAGGCATCTTGCATCAATCCCTGAGTCGTTTCCTGAGTTCCCGGATCAGAGCAGAACAAAACTGGTTGGCATCCGCGACAATTGCGACATCGGCTATCTTCATCATGGCAGCGTTGGGGTTTTTGTTCACGGCAATGATAAAATCTGAATCATTGACCGCTGCCGTATGCTGGATAGCGCCGCTTATACCAAAGGAAAAGAGAATCTGGGGCCGTATATTTTTTCCAGCCTGCCCGACAAGAGTTTCGTGTCCTGCCCATCTGGCATAGACCACCGGCCTTGTTGCACCTGTCTCGCCGTCAGTAAGGCGGGCAAGATCGAACAATTTTTTGAATTTCTTTTTGCTTCCCATGCCCCGGCCTCCACAGACCACGACAGCCGCATCTTCGAGTTTTTTATCCCGCTGGGGCTGGTATTCGGACGATATGACGCGAATCCTGTTTTTGGGCATATTGTCAGACTCAGGCAAAAGAACCCGGACAATTTCACCTGTGCAGGTATCGTCATGGGGTTGTTCCGTAAATGTTCCGGGCCTTACTGTTGCCATCTGCGGCTTGTGATTCGGGGTGATTATCTTTGCCAGAAGATTCCCGCCAAAGGCAGGCGCTGTCTGAACTAAAAGCTTTTCATCGTTTATTTCAAGGCCCACACAGTCAGCGGTAAGACCGGTTGACAGCCTTTTTGCCACACGGGGCGCAAATTCTCTGCCAAAGGATGTAGCGCCGATCAGAAGGATGTCCGGCATATATTTTCCTGCCAGATCTGCCATAAGGTGAACATAGGATTCCACATTATAGGACTTTAAGGAAGGATCATCCATCACATAAACAATCTGTGCGCCGTGGGCTATATATTCGTTGACATATTCGTCCAGATCATGGCCAAAAACCACAGCACAGACTTTTGCACCGGTTTTTTCGGCCAGTTCCCTTGCTCTTGATATCAATTGGAGGGTGACGCGGTTTCTGAAGTAATTCCTGTAATCTCCGAACACCCAGATGTTGTTTTTTTCTTTTGATGAAGGCATATCGGTATCAGGTTTGCTCCTCGTCGTGGTCATGGGTTTTCAAATCTTTTCCGATGGCAGCACTTATCCTGTCACCATATTCGTCGAATAAACGATCCACCATTTTTTTCACAGCCCCTTTCATGACAACATTCTTTTTTTCCTCAACAGGTGAATAGACATCAAGAATTCTTGTGGGAGAAGCTTTCATGCCGATGGTTTTCGGATCTATACCGAGTTCGTCCGCATCTATGAGTTTAATATCCTGTTTTTCAAAAGCATTTTGAAGCCCGTCAAGGGGAACATATCTTGGAATATAAGTTCTGGTGTTTATGGTGACAAGGCCAGGAAGATCCATTTCGAGAGTTTCGAGAAATTCATCCACCACACGCTTCATTCTCAGAGTTCTGCCGTTAAGTTCCATATGTTCGATATAAGCAGCCCCGGCAATGTTCATATTTTCAGCCAGCTGAGGGCCGACCTGCCCTGTTTCCGAATCGCTGGTATGACATCCGCACAGTATAAGGTCGAAGTCGGGGCATCTGGTTTCGATAGTAGCGGCCAGAGTGCGGGAAGTGATCAGGGTATCAGCCCCGGCCATCCTGGGATCAGTCAGAAGAATACCGCAGTCAGCGCCCATTGCAATGGCTTCGTAAAGAACCTCTTCAGCCATTGGCGGGCCCATCGTTATTACCGTGATATGGCAGTTGTGTTCCTGCTTCAACACCAATGCGCTTTCGAGTGCGTGCTTGCAGGCCGGGTTTATCATGCCTTCAGCCATTTCCCGGCGTAATGTGCCGGTTTTTGAGTTCCACGGCAGTTCGGATACCATGGGAACCTGTTTTATACATACGACAAGTTTTAACATTGTAATCCTGACACCTTATGACTTATGATAGTTGAGACAAAACTGCCCGTGAAATGACCATTCGCTGCACTTCGCTTGAGCCTTCGTAAATTTCCGTAACTTTTGCATCTCGAAAATATCGTTCCACATCATATTCCTTGCTGTAGCCATAACCTCCGTGGATCTGAACAGCCCGTGAGGTTATCCGTGAGGCAAGCTCGCTGCAATAAAGTTTTGCTTTTGCTGCCTCCGCACCAAATGGCCTGCCCGCATCTTTAAAAGAGCAGGCTCTGTACAGCAGGAGCCTGCCCGCATCTATTTCAGTTGCCATGTCAGCAAGATAATTCTGTATGGTCTGAAACGATGATATGGGCTTGTTGAACTGCTGTCGTTCTTTTGAATATTTTACACTGGCATCAAAGGCTCCCTGTGCGATTCCCAAAGCCTGGGCAGCAATGCCTATTCTTCCTGTATCAAGGGCCATAAGCCCGATTTTCAAGCCGTCTCCCAATCGTCCAATCAGATTTTGTCTGGAAACCCGGCAGTCTTCGAAAAACAGAGATGACACCTGATTAGCCCTCATGCCGCAAAGATCTTCAATCTCTCCGACCGAAAAGCCGGGTGTATCATTTTCCACCACGAAAACACTGGCCCTTTTTCTCGGATTTTCATGATCCGTGATGGCAAATACAAGGGCAGTGCCGCACACGCCTCCGTTTGTGACAAAGATTTTTGTGCCATTGATCACAAAACCGTCTTTTTCTGCCACGGCATTGGTCTCGACACCGCCCGCATCAGATCCGGCATTGGCTTCGGTCAGGCAGAAAGCTCCAATACGCTCTCCTGATGCAAGGGCTGGCAGAAATCGTTTTTTCTGCTCGGAAGTTCCGAATCGAACGATTGGGTATGCACCCACACTGTTATGAACAGTGACACAAAGCCCGATTCCGGCACAAACCCTTGATAATTCTTCGATTACGGTAGCGTAGCTGATGCTGTCGATTTCCGCTCCCCCGTATTTTTTCGGAATCTGCAAACCGAAATAATTCAAGGATCGCATTTTTTCTATGACTTCTTCGGGAAATCGGGCATTCTGGTCTATTTCACCTGCCACAGGCCCGAGTTCTGTTTCAGCAAACTCCCGGGCGCTCTTTCTTACCAGTTTGTGTTTCATACAGGGATTAAAATCCAATATGCACTCCTGAAAATACTCAACCTGTTAAAATAAAATGTTATTTTTACAGGTGATGAAAAATGGTGTCAAGCATAAATCTTAATATAGCTGTCATCATATAGCTATCATGGCCCTCATTACATCACATGCGTTTTCAGCATGACGGGCAATGGATCGGATAGATTCCGCCAGCC
Organism: Desulfobacterales bacterium HSG16; assembly: GCA_030377965.1. Taxonomy (GTDB): domain Bacteria; phylum Desulfobacterota; class Desulfobacteria; order Desulfobacterales; family HSG16; genus JAUCGE01. The sequence continues at coordinate 1,843 of JAUCGE010000189.1, read as the reverse complement.
GTATCACGTAGAAAACAGAAGCAGGGTCAGCCTCCATGTTAAGTACCTTTTTCCTGATCAAGACTTCTGCTCTGCCAGCGATATGCTCCTGTTTGCTGATATCTTTGATAATCTCTTCCACGACTTTCTTTTGCTTCGGGGAAAAATTTTTGAAATATTTTCCTGCTTCCTCCACCAGATTCTTGAGTTCCTCAATAGGCTCGATAATGGCATCTACAAGCAGAAAAAACTCTTTTTCAAGTTTTTGCAGAAACCAGGGATCTGAGCGGCATGATATCCAGTCAAGGGCATCTTCGACAGAATCGAGTACTCTGTCCTGCTCCTTCAAATATCTGAAAAACTGGAATCTGTCCACATGAACCATCCCATCTTTGGGGATATTGCTCCTGATTTTGGCCTTGATGGCATCGGCCTCATTTTCAAGGTTCATTATCTCTTCCCGAAATCCGTCGAATTTATCGCATTGATCCGAAAAATGGCATTCGATGGCCTGTTGAAAGACCCAGGAGCATTCCTTGATTTTCTCGGCATGTTCCTCAAGTCCGGCAAAAGGGCTTGATAAGAACATGGATAATAATGGTATACGCATTTTTTTATATCCTTATAAAGAACAAATTTGTTTTTGTACAGTTTTGCGCCGATAATATCCCATCGACGTAGATTTTATGAATTAAATATAAATTCAAGAAGTTAAAAATAAAGCTCCCTGTTTATAAGAAAATTGATATCATGCTAAAGCATGGATAATCAATATCAAATCCTCTGATTTTCGTTTGTGTCTTGACATATTTAGTTCTTTTTTCTATTGCTTTCAGTTAAATAACAGGTCAATCATACTTTCGACCAACAAAACATTTAAGGATTGATTATCGTGAATTCATTTTTAACAAGGCCCAGCTTAATAAAATCCGGTTTAATAAAATCCAGTCCAATAAAGTCAGGCAATCATCCAGATAACCAAATTACAGGCCAGCAGATCCCAGACAGTTTTTTTCTTCTGACCGCGATATTTATTATCATTTTCATGTCAGGATGCTCGTCCATGATATCATCTGCCGCTCTTGACATGAGCAAAAACCTCTCAGAGGTAATTTTAAACCATAATGACTCTGAAACCATCAGACAGGGCGCACCTGCCTATCTTCTCATGATGGACAGTTTTGTTAAAAAAGATCCAGAAAACGAGCAGCTCCTGATCCAGGCATCGAAACTTTATGGAGCATATGCGGACGCTTTTACCAGAAACAATCCCCAAAGATCGAAAAAACTTTCTGATCGGGCGTTAAATTATGGTGCAGATGCCATGTGTGCGGCAAGAGATGATGCCTGTGAACTTCAGACAATAGTTTTTGCAGATTTTGAAAAAAAGATTCAGAAGATGGAAAAAAAAGACCTTCCGGCTCTGTTCGCGTTAGGCGCTGCATGGGGAATAAGGATCAAAGCGCACAAGAGTGACTGGAACGCTATTGCCGATATATCAAGAGTTGAGTCTATAATGAAAAAAATCAAATCGATGGACGATACATACGAAAAGGGCGCTGTTCATCTGTATCTTGGAATGATGTCATCTTTTTTACCCCCGGCAATGGGAGGGAAACCAGAAGAAGGCAGGAAAAATTTTGAGCGTGCTATCGAAATTTCGAAAGGCGAAAATCTCATGATCAAGGTAGTTTTTGCCCGCCAGTATGCCCGCCTCGTATTCGACCGGGACCTTCACGACAGGCTCTTAAAAGAGGTAATTGAGGCAAAAGCCGAGGAGGGAGGAATCCCTGTGTAGATTCTGGCCAGGACCACCACCGAGAGTGAAATAGAAGAACAAAGCTCGAACAGGGAAAGCTCAATT
>JAUCGE010000188.1 GCA_030377965.1 Desulfobacterales bacterium HSG16 | reverse complement strand
AAAGATATGATCGATTTGATGATAAAAACGCTTCTGTCAGGGGGGCATATTCTTCTGGAAGGTGTACCGGGGCTTGCCAAAAGCCTCGGGGTTGAAACCTTCGCTCGGGTGATAGGAGGCGATTTTAAACGCTTTCAGTTTACACCTGACAAAATGCCTGGAGATATTACGGGAACTACAATCTACAACGAAAGAGAGAAAAAATTCGATCAGGCGTGGGGACCGGTTTTCTGCAATATTTTTCTGGCAGATGAGATAAACCGAGCGTCTCCGAAAGTTCAGTCTGCCCTGCTTGAAGCCATGCAGGAAAAAAAAGTTGATATGGACGGAGTAAGAAAAAATATTCCTGAGCTGTTCATTGTTCTGGCCACCCAGAACCCCATCGAACAGGTGGGGACTTATCCTCTGGCCGAAGCCCAGGTGGACAGGTTCATGGTGAAATATCAAGTTGGCTATCCTACACAGGAAGATGAAACCGAGCTGATCGTAAGAAAAAATTCTGATTTTAAGAAACGCACGGAAGATATCCGGCAGGTGGCCGATATTGATGATATTCTTTTTATGCAGAGATTGATTCATGATACCATTCAGGTTAAAAAAAACGTGATGGACTACATGATCAATATCTGTATTGCCACACGTCCTCTTCAAGCTTGTGAATGTGCAGAACTGACTGAAATTCATGAGTACCTGCGCCTGGGAGCATCTCCGAGGGCTACGGAATCATTGCTGGCCCTTTCGAAATCTCATGCCTTCTGTCAGGGGCGGGATATTGTGACATTCGACGATGTGAGTCAATGCGCTCCTCATGTTCTGAGACATCGCATTCTTTTGAATAATGTGGCTGATGCAAAAGGGGTATCCTGTGATATGATAGTGGATGAGGTTCTGAAACAGGTCAGGGTGTATTGAAGCCATTGAAAATTAAAAATTGATAATGAAAAAGGCAGAACTTTTTTCAAAAAGTGAGTTGCTTGAGATATTCGTAAATCATCGGGTCGATTCGGTTTTTCCAGGGGACTGGGAAAGCATTTTTAAAGGCTCCGGGTACGAATTCTGGGATCTGAGGGAAATGGTCAGGTCCGATACCTGCGGATCAATCGACTGGAAGGCTACAGCTAAAACCGGTAAACCCTGGATTCGGGAGTATCTGGCAGAGAGTTATGTTAATTTGATGATTCTGTACGATGTCAGCAGATCCATGTCAGCAGGGGATAAGGAACTATCTGCTGCTAATATCGCAGCGTCTTTAGCCTATACTGCCGCACGAGCCAATAATGGGTGCGGTATGATATTATTTGCCGACAATGTAAAAACTTATATCCCGCCCCGAATGGGATGGTTTCATTTTGGAAAAATTATCCGTACTATTGCCGAAGCATCCCCGATTCGATGCGGGAAAACAGATCCGAATCCGGCATTGGGAAAACTGATGGCAGAGCTGCCCGAAAGTCTGACTTTTATCCTGTCGGATTTTTTGTATCCCATAAAGTTGAATTTTACTTTTAAGGACAGGACATACGGAAACAAAAGGCATGAGGTAAAGGCGTTGCAGATACTCGAAGACTTTGAAATAGCCCTCCCAGCAAAATCAACGGGTGTGATTTTGCTTCATGATTATGAAACCAGGGAAAAAAGACTGATTGATTTGAGTAAATGGAAAATCTATAACAGGAAAAGAGGAGAATTTATAGAAAAAGTTCATAGTCGCTTGAATGCTGCAGGAATCGATACCGTAATTTTGAAACCATCAGATGATTTTGCAGCAAAGATTAAAACTCTTATGGATGGTCGGAATTGAAGTCTGTCATGAAGTAAAAAAATGATGAGAAATAAATTTTTGAGAACAAATAAAAAATTGCCCTTAGTCTGCCTGCTGATTTTCCTCCTGGCTTTACCGCTTTTTGAGATCATGTCATCAGCAGATACCCAAAAAACAGATACCCAAAAAACAGGTATCCAAAAAGTGGGAAAGAAGATTTCTTTGCCGATTATGGCAAAGTTTTCTTTATCCGCAAACGGTGGAAATATAGGAGATAAAATCCCTTTTTTGCTTCAAATCGATTTTGTAGATACATTTCGAATCGATCCGAGTTCTATTTCCGATATAAATCTCAAACCGGATTCTATCCAGAAAGAGCTTTTTGATATCATTTTTGCTTCATATGATCCTTTTGAAATTGTGTCAAAAAGTCCTGTCATAATTAAAGGGTGGATGAAAATATATTCTCCGGGCGAGTTTGTCATTCCTTCTATTTATATAATTATACCTGTCCTGGCTGCCCGGACAATTCTGTAAAACAAATCAAAACTCCGGGTGTCATAGTCAAAATCGCTTCCATTGTACCGACCCGGTTTTTGTCAGGATCTGGGAACGGCCTGATAATACCTGTGGACAAAATTGCTCCTGTGGACAGAACCAGATCCATCCATGATAAAGCATCTGTACATTTTTATATGGCAGGTATATTTTTTCTTCTTGGTATGGGGTGCGCTGTCTGGGGTATCGCAAATTTTTATATAGACGCAAAAAAACGGACTGCATCCCGGAAGAAAGTCGGCATTGCCGATATTTATGAACAGAACTTAATAAATTATCTCGAACAGGAACCATGTCTGCCCCACTGGAAATATATGGCCCGTGCTGCAAAATTTTTTCGCGTCTTTCTCGTAAAAAAATATAATCTTTCCCGTATGGAAGGGGGAACCTGTCAGGTGTTTTGTCAGGTGTTTTTCCGGTCTGTGAGTGTTCAGTTACCCGAAGAATTGAGATCTGGAATAAGTTTTTTAATGAAAACAGCAGATGAAACTGTATCTCTTGAATTGGAAACATGTCCTGTAATCAATGATTATAAAAATCGGATGCGTAAAATAATCGAATCCATAGAGACTGAAAGGGGAGGGGATTGAAAAATATGCCAGAGAATGTAGATATAGAATATCCTCTGGCATTGATTCTTCTTCTTGCCATTCCTTTCTTTTTCCATATCCGTTACAGATCTGGCCTCAAAAAAGAATTGTCCGCAGTTTCTCTTATTGATCGGACTCTCGAACCTAATCCTGTCAAAAGATACGGGCCGGACGTTCTTGCTGGAACGTTTCTGCTTTTTACGGTTCTTGGTATTACAAACATCAGATATTCTACCCTCTGGCAGAGTACGGATATCGAATCCAGGTGGATCATGCTTGTTCAGGATCTTTCAGGGTCCATGAACCGACCCGGCGAGGTTGACGGTCATGGCAACCGGGCTTCTACGCTGGGAGATATTGCACTTGCAGGAGCTAAAGCTTTTATCAACATGCGGACAAAAGACGATATGATCGGTCTTATAGCGTTTTCCAGTTATGCAAAACTCGTATGTCCTCCCACCTTCGATAAAGCCATATTGACAGAGAAGTTGAAACTGATTGGGCGAGATTCGGATTCAATTTTATTTCGAGAACTTACATCAGGAGGAGCGACCAATGCCTCCTATGCGGCATGGCTTGCTCTGTGTACGTTCTTCATGCTGCTTCCAGAAGATGAAAATCCACTTTCTCTGGAACAACTTGAGGATTTTCGACGCAGGCTTTCAGGCAGAACTTTGGACAGGATAGGGATTCCGGAACAATTGAAGAAAGTTGAATTTGGTCAGGGTATGGTCATAATTTTGTTCACAGATGGTCGTATAGATGCATGTCAGAGCGATTCTGATGTAAAAAAAGGGCTGCCAAATTTTGTTAATATCATAAAATTGATTCAAAAATTGGGAGTGAAATTCTATCTTATCTCCTTAAACAGAATCATTGATCCTGAAGTGAAAGATGCTATTTATGACAGAACAGATGGCGGCACCGGACGAATTTTTTACATGCCTGGCGGGTTCAGCGCAAAGAAGATAAAAGAAGTTTACAACAGCATAAACCAACTTGAGAAAAACCGATTGCTGATCAAATATTCCAATAAGCAGAAGCAGACCAGGAAATTTTTTACAGGCATTGCCTTTGCGGCATTAATTGCATATTGTGCCATAAGGTTGATACCTCCCTTTGCAGAGATATAAAGAGTATAAACCATGAAAAAAAGCTTCAAGAAATATTTTCCATGTATAGCTGGTGCAATTTTTTTCTGCCTTGCTGCTCATCAATTTGAAAAATTCAACTCTTTTCGATATGAAGAAAGGCTGCATAAGCAGTTTCTACATGATGTCATGAACACAGACCTTATCGACGATCCAGATGAAGCCATATCCAGATACCGCAGACTTTGGCCAGTAATTCCGGAAACAGGTTTGAGAATCTTGCAGCGCCAATGGCAGACAGCTCTTGGGATTGTCGATCAGATCAAGGCTATCAATGCTGGCGATAGAAACCATGAGATCAATAACAAAAAGATTGCCGGCCTCTTTGACAGGCTGGAAAAACATCTTGGCCAGATGGAAAGCCAGGCAGATACAATAATAAATGGCGAATTGTCTATTCAATCTGAAATTGAGTGGAGAGTTCATAATCTGAGGGCTGCAACCAGGCTTCTTATGGCATACGTCGAACTTGAAACCCGTAATGATACAAAAAAAACTGCCGGGATTTTGAAAAAAGCCATATCAGACTTTAAAGCGGCTATTGAAAGTGTCGATCTTTTAAAAACAGATAGTCTAAACCGGAACATCCCCAGATGGAACATTGAACTCCTTCATGATGAAATCCAGCTAAAAAAAATCAGCCTGGGTCAGATTGATGCCCAAAAGCGTTTGAAGCTCAAAGAGAATCTGGAAGCCGTCATACCTGAAAAAGGAGGATATTCGCCAGGAGAACCGATTGAAAAAAGAATAGAAAAATAGACAATATAAAATGATTTTAAAAAACCCACATTTCTTATGGATATTGATTATTCTGATCCCTTTTATCTTTTTTTCAGAACTTTCCTTTCAGAGATCTTCGCTATGGCTCCGCAGGTTTTTGAAAATAAATAAAGAAAGGTCGCCCCACCTGATTTCCACCTTTTTTTTCTGCTCGACTATAACGGCAATCTCTTTTTCTCTGGCAGCGCCTTTTTTTCCATATCAAAAAAACGTTTTCCGACGCTCCGGCATATCCCTTGCCGTTGGTATTGATATTTCGAAATCCATGCTGGCTGAAGATGTCAGTTTTCCGTTCAAAGATAAGGATAGTTTTACAATCCTGAATCGATTCAACCTCTCCCGATTATTTGCCATAGATTTACTGTCCGAACTTGATGGAGAGGACATAGGAATTTTTATTTTTGCCGGAAACGGAATTGAGCTTGTGCCTCTGACTGCCGATTACGGGTATTGTCGATATATATTGAAACATATCAACGATACGGATATAACACTTTACGGGAGTCATCTTGGAAAGGCCATCACAACAGGCGTAACGATGCTTGACAATCATCCCGGAATTGCTGCAAAGCGAATCGTGATCATATCGGACGGAGAGGATATGGGCAATGGACAGGCTACATACGATGAAGCGGCAAAACTTGCTGTTTCAAAACGTATAAAAATATATACGGTCGGCGTGGGAAGCCCGACAGGGAGTTTGATTCCCTTGAGAAGTTCTGTGAGCGGCCCCCTATCCTATTATGTTGATGAAAGTCAGATGCCTTTAAAAACCCGGTTGAATCCGGGTATCCTGGAGACCATCGCAAAAATTACGGGAGGTCGCTATTTTGACGTAAAGAATTCAAATGCGGTTAAAAACCTGGTAAGAACTTTTTTAGACGAAACCAGGAAGGTGAAAGAGACAAAGCATATGGAACCTGCCATGTTTGATCTTTCCCCGATTTTTCTTCTGACAGGATTTTTATCTTTCATTGCAGGTGTGTTTAAATATCCCTGATGGTATGTTTTTCAAATAACAGTTGACTTTCAATCAGAAAATTATTAATACTAATTTGAAGCATTGCTTATGTTCGAGTAAGACGAAACATTTAATCGAAGGAATACATTACATCCCAACGAGAAAGGGAGAAAAAAATGAAAAAAATTATTTTTTTGAGTCTGCTTCTAACCGCATTGTCGAGCAACTTTGTATTTTGTCAGACCTTACAGATAGTCATGGATTATTATCCTCCTTTTAGCCATAAAGAAAACAACGAAATAAAAGGAATAAGCACTCAGGTTGTGAATGCTGCTTTAAAAGAAGCGGGCATGAAAGCATCGATAAAACAATATCCGTTTATTCGTGCATATAAAATGAGCCAAAGAAATAAGGATGTATTTGAGTATTGTGTTGTTAAAACAAAAGAAAGAACTCCTCTGTTCAAATGGGTTGGTATTGTGGGGCCAGCGACACAGGTGTTATTTGCTTTGAAAGATAGGGATATACATATTGAAAAAAATGAAGACCTGAAAGGTTATCGAATAGGCGTTGTCAGTGAAGATGTCGTTGATCAATATCTTTCAGCAAGGCAAGATAAATTGGGCATAAAACTTGATAATGTTGCAAGTTATGAACTGAACATGAAAAAGCTTTTCAAGGGAAGATTTGATATGTGGGGTGGCAATAAATTAGTAGGGCTTCATCTGGCTAAGAAACTCGGCTACAGTAAAGAAGCTATTAAAGTAGTTTATACTATCGATGATCTGACAGATTACTATTATTTGGTTACAGGCCTGAAGACATCTGATGTCCTATTTCAGAAAATGCATGCGGCGTTCGAGACAATCCATAGTGATGGAACATATCAGGGTATTATTGATAAATATTTGAATTATTAAGTACCTCATCAAAAGTTTTTTAACATTCGCGCTGGGTAGAAACAACAGCGCCCGGCGGTCATAAGTACCTGATCATATATTATGTAACAATCCGTAGGGGCAATCCCTTGTGGTTGCCCTTTGCTGAAAATACAAAATGTTCCGTTTTCAAGCAGGGCAACCACAAGGGATTCAGGGCAACCACAAGGGATTGCC
>JAUCGE010000187.1 GCA_030377965.1 Desulfobacterales bacterium HSG16 | reverse complement strand
TTGATAATTGGATATTTTGATTATAAAAAAAATCAGTCTCTGAAGCTTTTCAACGCTTTGTTTGAGAACTGAGTTGCATCTTCTTTGTGTTCGACTGTAAACACATGTGAATGAAGATTCGAAATCCAGAGTTTGCCTTCCTGAGTTACATGCAGATATCCCAGACCGTTCTTGATATAGGGATTGACTACGGCCCAGTAAAATTTTGCGTAACTGTTTCGCATGTCTTCCGGGGTTTTGTAGCCGATACTTTCGTTTGCGCCTGTTTCTTCGAATTCGAAAAACAGGGCCGGAATTTTTCTCAGATATCCGGGATCACCGAGTTGTCCGATAAAATCGGCTGCCCGGACCAGACCTGCATAGCTGCTGGTTTCTTTATAGGTTTCATCGTCAGGTATTGGAAACCGGGTCATCTCTATAAAGGATATTACTGTATCCACATCCACATCCACGAGTCGTTTGCCGCCAAATCTTTCTTTGATGAATCGTTTACCGCGATCCACATGATAGGGGGCCAGAACAGCGCAACTTCCGCCCTGCTTTATTTTTACGGTTTGTTCATCAATACCAGTAGCATATTCACCGTCTTTGTCCCCACGACAGATACCTTTGACATAGCCTATATCATGGCACATCAGGGCCATCATGTAATGAAGCCAGTCTCGCGGTGTAACACCGCCTTCAATGAGATGCTTCCCTCTCAGAATCTGCTGACCGGCCAGGGCCACCATAATAGTGTGTTCCACATTATGGTAAAGAGCATCACAATTGGATATGTTTTCAAGGGCAAGAGATGCAGTAAACTCGATTACATTGGAATAGGCCGGTTCCATATTGCCGTAAGATTCCTTGTATGCGCTTTTGAGTTTTTCGATAAAGGGCTTTATAATCAGTTTATGAGTATTGATCATTTTTAAGAATCCTTTTTTAAACGGTCATGAACAGTTGCAGCTCATATTAAAGAGTAACGAAATCTATATATTGGCCGTGTTGCAGGCAATCAGCCTGGATACGTATGGTATCACCGGGATTTACATCAGGAGGAAGCATTACCATGTAAATGGTTTTTATCCCTTGTTTATCAGTAATTTCTCCCCTGTTGAACACAGCGTATGAACCAGAATCCCCTGGTTTTATCTCCGGCCAGCCATTAAATACGGTTTCACTCGTCTGGGCGCACCATCTGACGGCCTTCCTTATCCTGATCCGGTTGTACCAGTGGCCGCCGCTGTTACTTGATCCATCAGTTCCCGCGTTGGGATGAGGGAAATAGCCTTTTTCCGGGTTTCCCCACATAATAGGAACAAATCCTTTGGGAATTATGGAAGGATCAATCTCCGGTATATAGGGAAGATGTTTTCCTATGTGCTTTGTTTCTCCGTCAGGGCCATTGATATCGTCAAGATAGGATTTGGGTATAGCTCCTGCATTACCTCTATTTTTGTTATACAAAACAGGATTCCATCCCGAGGGCCTGATTCGAATAATCTCGCTGGTATCAGATAATGATTTATATGAACATGATGCTGCTGCTGGAAAAAGAATCAGGCTGCCAGTAACAAGTCCGGCCTGTTTTATAAATTCTCTTCTGTTGAGATTTTTCATATCTCCTCCTTAATTTATTTTTTTTGAGCATGTATCACTCGATTGATATCCGGTTTTCAATTACTGATTCGACTTTTTTCTTTATGGTGTCTGCCAGTTCCGGAAACCAGGTATGCTGGCAAATGATAAAATGAGTAAAAAAACGATTCATATAATCAGGCAGACCTTCAACCAGGGCATCTATGACATAGAACGGAAGATCCGTTATACGTTGAAAATACCTGGCTCTTTTCTGTTCCACCCGCTGACACTTATCGCTTCTTTGCAGCACTTTCATTCTGGCACATTCGTCTGTACAAAAGGATTTAAATTTCAAATCATAATCAGAATGCAGAATCAGAAAAGGGGTGGGATCTGCTGCTTCATGAATATGGTCTGCTGCTTCGATATTACTGACACTGCTGTCATCACGCATTACAAAAAGATTTGCGTCGGTTAAAAGTATGGGACAGAAAAAAAAGGGAATATTTTGTTCCGGCTGACCAGACATATAAAAGATAGAATTATCTGCCAGAAGAGGCGGGATTGCACTCCGCAGTGTTTCAATATCCGATTTGAATCCTTTGTCGGCTCCCTGGCCGAAGATCTGGCCGGTTTTGATATCGATCTCTATACCCTTCATGCATGCGGGTGTCTTTGAGTCGAAACAAAAAGATTTGTCCGGCTTTAATACCCAGGGAGAAAAATGATCAACGACTCTTATTGCGTATTCGGGTTTTACTGGTGAAAGATTTTGTGCGTTAGGGTCATTCGCAAATATCCAGGCCCTGTCCCTGCCTGTCTGTCGGCAGGCAATGAGAAGCTCGACCCGGGATGTGTCAGGTTCATTCGATTTTTTAAAAGGTGTGCAGGATAAAGCGTGCAGATCGAGTTCTGTTAGTTCCTCGCTGCTTTGAGAATAATTGAAATCGGATTGAACAGTGAATCCGGCAGATACGAGTTGATGTGCTGTTTCCATCTCCAGTGGCAGACCTGAAGAAAGCAGGGCATGTTTCCATTTGGCTTGATCGGACAAAATTATCTCCTGATTGAGTACGGGTTTTCATCTTCAATCGATTTTTTTGGATTCACCTTCCGTTTCTCCAGAGGCTTGAGGATTGTCATCAAGCGCAAGTATCCGGTCAATATGAAGAATGATCAAATAATCATCTTTATATCTTCCGATTCCCCGTATATATTTGCTGTGCAGTTTCGTACCCATCCTGGGAGGGCGCTCTATATCGCTCGGATTCAGATAAATCACTTCTCTGACCGAATCTGCCAGCACGCCCATTTGAACCATTTCTCCATCCAGATCAATTTCCACCACCACTATACATATTTCTTCTGTTTTCAGGGTGGCTTCCATACCAAGCTTGAGCCTCAGATCCATGACCGAAACCACATTCCCTCGCAGATTTATGACACCGCATAAATGATCTGCAAGACGAGGAACTCGTGTAATGTCCGCATAGTCTATAACTTCACGTATACTATTGATATCGAAAGCAAAAATTTCGCCTCCGAGGTTAAATGTCAAGTATTGATGGGAGTTGGCATTTTCTTCTTCGGATTTCATAGATTTCGTCCTGTCATTTACGGATGTTGATAAAATCGACTTTCTTCATTTTCCGGTTTACACATATAGACTCCTCTTCAGGCTGACAACCCATGTACATTCTGTAATTGCGATAGCTGAATTTTGGAGTGCAAAGCCCTGTGTCTGGGAATTGCTCACTTATATCCACTTGCAAAGCTTGAAATATTGGCCCCTATAACGACCTCCATCTGTCTGTTTTCTTCATTTCCTGCACATTTGATCAATCCAGGTACGTCCAGAATCAGAGCCACAGTGCCGTCTCCCATGATAGTAGCACCTGAAATGCCTTCCGCCTGTCGATAGTGCCTGTCTAAGGATTTTATCACGGTCTGGATATTTCCTAATATCTGATCCAGTACAATACCGACTTTGACGGTTTCTGTCTGGACTATAGCAATATGCTCCAGTGCAGGCGGGTCACCGGGTATATTGAATATTTCCCGCAAACGAATCAGCGGAATGATTTTACCCCTGACCAGTGTAATATTTCTACCGTGGGTTTTACCGATCAGGTCTTCAGTCAGTTCCGAGCATTCTTCTACCTGGGACAGTGGCAGAACAAAAGAATTATTTCCTGCTTTGACCAGCAGACCGTCGATTATGGCAAGGGTCAAAGGCAGAGAAAGACTGAATTTCAAAAAATTGTCTTTTTCGCTCAGGATGTGAATTGATCCGCCCAGAGAATCTATTTCACGCTTTACAACATCAAGCCCGACTCCCCGGCCAGAAATATTTGTTACACGGCCTGCTGTGGAAAATCCAGGGAGAAAAACAAGTGCAAAAAGATCTTCTTCGGAAAGTACGGAATCTTCCTGAATCAGTTCTCTTTCTATGGCTTTAGCCCTTATGGATTCAGGATCTATACCCGAACCATCGTCTTCAATGATAATCACCACATTAGCACCCCGATGTGCAGCGGACAGCCGGATCACGCCTTTTCTCGGCTTGCCCTTTTCCATTCGTTGTTCTGGAGTCTGGATACCATGATCAATGCTGTTTCTGATCAGATGAACCAGGGGATCATTGAGCCTTTCAATCACAGTCTTATCCAGTTCGGTTTCCGCTCCATCGGTCACCATTTCAATCTCTTTTCCCAGCTCTGCCGAAAGATCCCGGACCAGGCGTCTGAATCTGCCAAAAGTTGTGCCTATGGGGATCATTCTCATATTCAATGCACAGTCTCGAAGCTCCCGTGTCAATCTTTCCAAAGATTCTACGGGTGTTGCAAACTCGCTTCTTGAAATTTCGCTATCTTCCTCATTCTCGGAATGTTCTCCATCTCCCATGATCTGGGAAATATGGGCCTGGGTAATGACCAGTTCTCCAACCAGATTAATCAGAGTATCAAGCTTTTCCGAACCTACGCGTATACTGCCTGCGATAGCCTGTTTTTTTCTTCGGGTCAGAGCTTTTTGCTCACTCAATGCTGAGTCAATTTTCTCTCTTGAAAGAACACCGGATTCTACCAGCAAATCCCCTATTTTTTTCTGCCCCCCTAATGCCTCGTTCACGATATCATTGCTTATATCACCACGATCTACAAGAATTTCTCCCAGTTTTGGCAGGCTCTCGTCCACGTTTTTTACTGCATAGTCTTCAATGGCATTGATTTCTATCCGGCTGCCTGCCTCAACAAAAATAAAGACATCTTTAATATCATCCAGGCTGTTTTCTGTAGTCAGGGTAATATCCCATGACAGGTAGCATAATGAAGGTTCGAGCTTATCCAGGCAGGGAACAGCTTCGGTTTGGATACAGATTTCGCTGTCACCCATTGAAACAAGTTCGCCAATGAGCATGAAAGGGTCCATACCGTTTTTCATAATTTCGGTTTCAGGTGTAAATCTTATTCGCCAGGTGCTGTCCTCATGCTGATGATCAGTTTCCTCCTCGTCCTTATCTTTTTCATCCTGTCCTTCTTCGGATGTCCCTGAAATATTCTCCGGCATCAATTCCTTCAGGGCTGCCACTATGTTATCTCCTGTTCCGGCATTGACTTGGGTGTTTCCACAGGATGCGTCAAGCATGGCCTTAATCTGATCTTTGGATGCCAGTATCAGGTCTATTAATGCGTTGCTGACCGGAAGTATGGTCTTTCGAACAAGATCCAAAGCCGTTTCTATATGGTGAGTAAACTCGGCTATGTCGTCAAAACCGAACATAGCCCCTGATCCTTTAATAGTATGCATGGATCGGAATATATTGTTGACACACTCCATATCTTCAGGATTTTCCTCAAGATCCAGAATTGACTCTTCTATGAGTTCAAGAAGTTCTTCCGTTTCCTGACGATAGGTCTCTACGTATTTGCTCTGTTGGCTCATGATTTGTATCCCGGTTAATATTTTTCAAAATCATCATCGTCATTGGCCTGCTCCATTGCAAGCGCCACGCCCTTATGTTCTTCGATGGCAGATCTGGATAAATGCTTATCTTCAACATCATATTTAGGCTGGAATAGCTCATCTTGCTGACTTTCAGACCGCTCATCAACATGTATCTGCATATTATTCAACAATACCCGTTTTTGTTTCTTGGATAAATGAAAAAAGGAGGCTGAATTAAGAAGTCGTTCTGCCTGAAACGCAAAATCCCGTGAACCGGATGCCATTTCTTCGGTGGATGCAGCATTTGTCTGTATGACCTGATCCAGTTGCTGTATGGCCTTGTTAACCTGGGATATTCCGCCTGCCTGTTCTGCGCTGGACATGCTGATTTCCTGAACCAGATCGGATGTTTTTCTTATCCCATCAACCATTTCTCCAAGAAGCATGCCAGCATTTTCAGCAATTTCAAGGTTTGCTACGGACAGAGAGTTTATTTCTTTGGCTGCTGTTTGACTTTTTTCAGCGAGTTTGCGAACTTCGGCAGCAACCACGGCAAACCCTTTGCCATGATCTCCTGCCCTGGCCGCTTCGATTGCGGCATTCAAAGCCAGCATATTGGTCTGACGCGCTATTTCTTCTATGATCCGGATTTTTTCGGATATTTTCTTCATGGCCATAACTGTTTCATTTACTGCCTTGCCGCCGCTCTGGGCATCCATTGCTGCTTTTTTTGCAATGGACGCGGTCTCCTTGGAATTATCTGCATTCTGGTTGACTGTAGCGCTCATTTCTTCCATTGAAGCAGATATTTCCTCAATGCTGGCCGCCTGTTCAGAAATACCCATAGAAACCTGTCCTGAACTTGAGCTTAATTCTTCGCTTCCTGAAGCCACCTGTTCTGCTGAGTTCCGAACTTCTATGGAAAATCTGCCCAGGTTTTCCATCATCATGTTGAGATTATCCCGAATCTCATTGAAATCACCTTTGTATTCGGTCTCTATAGTATCAGGGATATCCCCCTTTGATATACGAGCCACATTGGCAGCAGTCATGTTCAAGGGTACGACAACAGCGTCAAGGGTATTGTTTACCCCTTGAATAATCCTGGCATATTCGCCTCCGAAAATTGCATCATCGGAACGAACGTTGAGTTTTCCATCAAGGGCAGCATCTGTGAGCCGGTTAATTTCACACACGATTTTTTTGACAGTTTCCACCATAGTTTCAATAGATTTTCCGAGCATATCTTTTGAAGAAAGAACATTCACTTTTATATCAAGATCGCCTTCAGCAATTTTACCGGCAACTTCGACCGTAGCCTGGAGATTGACAATAAGAGTGTTGATGCTTTGTTTAATCTCGTTAAAATCTCCCTTGTATTCCTCTTCGATCTGATTTGGAAAATCTCCTCTCGCTATTCTATCCATG
>JAUCGE010000186.1 GCA_030377965.1 Desulfobacterales bacterium HSG16 | reverse complement strand
GGGCGTCCTGCATGCCCGCCCTTTTCGTCTAGGGTTGGGAAGCTTTTCCAGCTTGCACACGTTGGATTCTTCACCCTCCGCTCGAGCCGTGGCGCCGTCATCGAGGGTTGCTTCGAAAGATGGGTTGAATATCATTTTGCCATCGGGTTTTTTTATGGCTATAATGATAAGATTGTATTTCTGACGGATTCCGGAATCCCGCAACATTATATTGACCAGCGCTGATTTTGCAGCTACGGGTATCTCTTCCATCCGTATGTCCTTTCTTTTGTCAGCAAAAGCCAGATCCAGAAAGTTTGTTACTGTTGGTCTTAATATTCGCTGTGCCATAGATGCAGCCCCCATATCATAAGGGGATTCCACCCGGTTGGCTCCTGCCGCTACCAGTTTTGACTTTGATTCATGGTGTCCGGCACGGGCGATAATATTCAGGTGCGGATTCAACTGGCGGGCTGTCAGCACTAGAAAGACATTGTCCGCATCCGTGGCAAGGACTGCTATAAGCCCTAATGCATGGTTGATCCCTGCCTTGATCAGATTGATTTCCGTGGATGCATCCCCCGGGATATACAGTACTCCGTCTTTGTCCATATTCGGGATAAGCTCTGGATTTTTTTCTATAACCACTATGTCAAGGGGGTTGGCCGCCAGGGTTTTGCAGATTACCTGGCCGATGCGTCCATATCCGCAGACTATGTAATGATTTCTCAACTTATCGATTTTCTTGTCCAATCTTCTTCTCCCTAAAATGGTTCTGATTTGCCCTTCCACCATGAACTGAACCACAGCTCCTGCCATATATACAAAAAAACCGAATCCGGAAAAAATCAGCAGGATAGTGAACATCCTTCCCTCATCGCTCAACGGTATGGTTTCCGAGTATCCAACAGTGGTAAGGGTTATGATTGTCATATAGACGGAGTCCAGAAGCCCCCAGCCTTCTATGAGCATATATCCTGCCGTGCCGATAATGACGATCAGCAGGGATAGTACCACGGATTGTATAAGATGTGTGGTGCTGTCCATTTATTGTATCACACACAAAATGTAAAAAATATTCAAAGTATCAGTCCTGCTTTTTAATAGAAAATGAAACCAGCCCTTTATTTTTTTATGAATTATTTGACGGGTGATCATAAAAAATCAAGCATATAATTTCGGTTTATCATAATCGGATCTCTTGACCTTATTTCAGACTTTTGCTAAAAACCGGATTATGAATACAGAATCAATCCGATATGATCGCCAGCGGGAACTGATGATAAAACGTCAGGTCGAAGCCCGAGGTGTTACCGATCCCGATGTGCTGGCGGCAATGCGTAAAATACCCCGCCATGCTTTTGTCAATGAAGCCCTGATGGACCAGGCATATGGAGATTATCCTCTGCCCATCGGCCACCAGCAGACTATATCCCAGCCCTATATCGTGGCTGAAATGACACAGTCTCTTGAACTTGAAAAAAATGATCGTGTTCTTGAAATCGGAACTGGATCAGGATATCAAACAGCTATTTTATCACAAATAGTCTATCGAGTCTACACTGTTGAAAGAATTTATTCTCTGTATGTCGAAACCAGAAAGCTTTTTGACAAGCTGAAATACCATAATATAGTGACCAGATATTCAGATGGTACCTCCGGCTGGAAAGATGAAAGCCCTTTTGATGCTATTATCGTGACTGCTGGCGCTCCTGAAATTCCCGAACCACTGGTGGGGCAGCTTGCTGATGGTGGGCGTATGGTGATTCCCGTTGGAGATGAATATTCCCAGGATCTGATTAAAATCCGCAAAAAAGGTGGTGATATTCAAACAACCAGCCTTGGAGCATGTCGTTTTGTCAAGCTTATTGGGGAATATGCCTGGCAGGGTATAAAAAATATTTAACGAAAAAAATGGAAAGATAACAGACAATGCTGAGAAAACTTTATGACTGGGTAATTCGCTGGGCTGAAACTCCTTACGGAGCGTGGGCTCTTTTCGTTCTTGCTTTCTGCGAATCTTCCTTTTTTCCGATTCCGCCAGATGTGCTTTTAATCGCCCTGGCAATTGCCATTCCTGAAAAAGCTCTCAAATACGCTATGATATGTTCCATAGGCTCAGTAATGGGCGGTTGTCTCGGATATCTCATAGGCTGGCAGTTCATGACTTCTATCGGAGTGAAAATCATTGATTTTTACGGACTTGCTGGAAAGGTTGATTATATTCGGCAATTGTTTATTACTTATGATGCATGGGCCATAGGAATTGCCGGATTTACTCCTATACCTTACAAGGTATTTACAATTTCCGCTGGCCTGTTCAAGATCAACTTTGCGGTTTTCATTATCGCATCTGCCGTGTCTCGAACCGCCCGATTTTTTATTTTAGGCGGCCTGATTTATAAATATGGCGCAAAAATCCAGGGTTTTATCGATAAATACTTCAATATTTTAGCAGTTGCATTTGCAGTTGCACTTGTTGGTGGCTTTGTTCTCATTAAATATTTGTTTTGATTTTTTGTTTTTAGGACGGAACCCCGCCCTACCATAAGGTATTTTTTGCAGCTTCTTTGTTTAGC
The DNA here is from genome assembly GCA_030377965.1 of Desulfobacterales bacterium HSG16. Lineage (GTDB taxonomy): Bacteria > Desulfobacterota > Desulfobacteria > Desulfobacterales > HSG16 > JAUCGE01. The sequence goes on along the minus strand of JAUCGE010000186.1, from coordinate 4,391 downwards.
TACAACGGGGGATTGCCATGAAAAAATCGATTCGTATAAGGCCGATACTTATCTGCATGGTGATAATCTTTGCTGTCATCAGCGTCTATGCATTCCATTTCAGACACGAACTCCGGATACTTGAAGATCTGGAATTAAAAACCATAGATTTAAGATTCAAGCTCAGGGAAAAACGTTTGCCGGGACCGGAAACAATACTGGCTGTGGTTGATGACAAGAGTATTGCAAAAGAAGGAAGGTGGGTCTGGCCGAGGCACAAATTCGCTCGTCTTATAGATGTTCTTTCGGACGCAGGTGCGAAAGTTATAGCTTTTGATGTGGGATTTCTCGAAGTTGATGAAAACGATAAATGGAGGATTGAAACCTTAAATACTGTTGAGAAAAAAATAGCAGAATTGGGCATTTCAGAGCAGCTTCTGCAAAATTTTTTTGCTGAATTGAAAAAACAGGCTGATAATGACACCATTCTGGCCGAATCTATTTCCAACAGCAATGCAGAAATTGTACTCGGGTATTTTTTCCACACGGGTTCCGAAGAACCTCTGCATATGGAAAAAGACGAGATTTTTGAGCATGAGGGCAATATCATGACATCCATGTATCATAGGGCTGCACTTCCTTCAGACAACGGATTTCAACTCAGGTTTCAGGCAAAAGCCCCTCAATCCAATATAAGAAAAATATCGGATGCTGTGTCCAGATCAGGCTTTTTTAATATGTTTCAGGATGCGGACGGAACTGTGAGAAAAATTCCCTGCGTGGTTCAGTTCAAAGACGGAATATATGCTCCTTTATCTCTTATGACTTTGAGCGCTTATCTTGAAACTCCTCTTGCAATTGAGATAGATGGTGATGGAAATATTCTCTATGTAGGTATCGGAGACTGGTACATTCCAACCGATGACTTCGGGCAGATGATGGTCAATTACAGAGGGAAAAAAGAAACTTTTACACATGTTTCAGTAACAGATATTTTAAATGGCAGAGTTTCAAAAAAGATGTTTGAAGGCAGGATCGTTTTAGTTGGTGTTACTGCCGAGGCTGTTTACGATCTTCGAGTCACTCCCTTTGACAATGTATTTCCAGGACTGGAAGTTCACGCTAACATAGTCGACAATATTCTTTCGGGGGATTTTATCTATCCTTACGAGACTTTTATTCCGTTCAACCTGCTGGCTATAATAACTGCTGGCCTCATGCTCGGTCTTGTGCTGCCTCACACTCGCCTTGAGATCGGCACTCTTTTTGCCGTATGCCTCTTTTTAGGTTATATTCAGTTGTGCCAGTATCTTTTTGCGGAAAAGGGAATCATTCTCAATATGATTTACCCTCTTTTTACCATTATTGCTGTATATACTGTTATCACAGCCTATCGCTATCTTGTCGAGTCCAACCAGAAAAAATTTATCAAAGACGCTTTTGCCACATATCTGGCACCATCTGTGGTGAGGCAGTTGATAGAATCTCCTGAAAAACTGGTTCTGGGAGGTGAAGAACGGGTCGTTACCGCATTTTTTTCCGATGTTCAGGGCTTTACGAGTATTTCGGAAAAGCTGGAGCCAGCCAGCCTGGTCGAACTTCTTAACCAGTTTCTAACTGAAATGACTGATATCATATTGAAATATGAAGGCACTGTTGACAAGTTCGAGGGAGATGCCATCATCGCATTTTTCGGCGCTCCCAATGAGCTTGAAAATCAGGAAGAGACAGCTTGCCGTACATGTATAGAAATGCAGAAAAGACTTGAAGGACTCAGAAAAGAATGGCGGGAACGGAAAATGCCGGAGCTTTTTATGAGAATTGGTTTGCTGACAGGACCTGCTGTCGTGGGCAATATGGGTTCGAAAAATCGTATGGACTATACCATGATGGGTGATACTGTAAACACCGCTGCCCGACTCGAAGGAGTGAATAAAATATATCGCACATATACCATGACTGGAGAAAAAACATTCAATGCTGTCAAGGAAAAATTTCAGCTAAGAGAAATTGATTCCATCCTGGTTGTAGGGAAAAAGACACCTGTACGTATTTTTGAATTGATCGGATACAAAGAAGAAATCGGCCAGGACTTAAAGTCCATGCTCGACCATTATTCAAAAGGACTTGCCGCATACAGAAAACAGGACTGGGAAGAGGCTGTAAAAGCCTTTGACCACGCTCAAAAGATAGTTCCTGATGACGGGCCGTCTGCAGTCATGTCCGAGCGATGCAGGGAGTATCTGGTAAATTCTCCCGACCCTGAATGGAACGGGGCTTATGTTATGACCAGCAAGTGATTGTCATTCCATATTTACAGATAGGTTGTCAGTAAACAAACCTGCAAGTGCCATTTGTATAAGGGATTTCATAATAAATAAAATACCCGCATTCTCGTTCCCAAGCTCCGCGTGGGAACGAGGTGTTTCATGAAATCAGGTATATTATTTTTTAAAAATTCCCTAATGGGAATTGTGTACTCTTTTTCAATGTTCTTTGATTATTGTAGGGTCAACGTGTGTTAAAAGGTGGCTTTTTATCTGTTCATAGTACATTAAAGTGTAATCTTTTTTGTATTGACTGGCTACATGGTCGTTATTATCACCAATCGAAATGTCAGATATCAATGGAACGTTTTTTAGCAATTTTATTCCAAGTTTTTCTATTGTTTGATTGATTTTGTTTATATATTTTTTTGACTCCTCCCCGATAGGTCTCCAAATAGGCCCATGCACATATATTAAATTGATATTGTTATTTCTGCAAAAATTTCGGATTTTTATAAGAAATCTGATCTTATCGGTATTTAACTTCTCGTCCATGCCAGCTACGTCTTTTGTTATATCTATTCTTTTTTTATGCTGCTCGATATAATCATTTACTATGTCTATGCTGAATGGATCTATCAGTCCTCTGTGATATCTAACAAGGCTTAACCTTGTTTTTGGAGAAAATAATATGTTGAAAAAAGTTTCGATTGCTCTCGACCATTCTGTTATATTGAGGTCATATGGTTTTTCAAGTGTATAAAGGTAACCTTTGTAAGATGTTTTTCGTTTCATCATGTCTAACGTATGTATAATGATAACATTTTTTATGTGATGCTTTTTTACTGCTTTCTTTATCATGTTATATGTGCCAGCGTATCCATATAACCCAGTGAGAGCCAGATTTAAGGAATTTATCGATGACATCTCATTGAATAAATCTGTGTCTATACAATTTCCCAATGAACTGTCACCTACAAAAACAGTGTCTATATCATTGCTGGTTGCAATCTTGTCAATCTGATAGTGATATAATTTCTGATAACTGAAAATTGAATCAATGAAAAAAGCCTTGAATACAACTATAGAAACTAATAACATCGAAACCAAGTTGATCGAAAAAAAACAAAACAAATATTTTTTGAAGTTAACCATTTTTTTGCTCCCTTGGTTTTATGGACGATGGCTCATCAAGGCAAATCCCCTTGTCTGATCAGGTAACATCGACAAGAATTAAAAATCGAAATAAAGAAACTCACTTGTGCTAAATAGTTGCAAAATGGAATACGTTGATATTAAAGATAAAAGCACTGCCCATAGTAATGATGGTGACCACTTCAGCCGATTTTGTTTGTCGTTTCGGAATTTATTTTGGGAAGAGTCGAATGCTGGCTTGTAGCGTGACATGAACATTTGAGTATTTGGCGCATACCAGGAAATAATGAATAACACAAGTAGCACTTTAACACCTCTGAAAAATTCAACTTTACGAAAATCAAAACCATTCATGCCTGCCAGAGAATTTAATATGTTGATTGCTCCGGAAAAGCTATCGGAACGAAAAAATACCCAAGCAACTGCAACAAGTAAAAAGGTAATAATCTGCGATAATCTTTGTGTCCACCAAACGTTTTTTTTGAATTGCAAACCAAATGATTGATATGCCTCACGCCATACATTATTGACAATGAGATATAACCCGTGCAATGCTCCCCAAATAACGAAAGTCCAATTGGCACCATGCCATAAGCCGCCAAGAAGCATAGTAATAATAAGATTTAGAAAACGTCGAGTTGTTCCACTGCGATTACCACCCAACGGAATATATATATATTCTCGTAAAAAACGAGAAAGCGTAATATGCCAGCGATGCCAGAATTCAATAATGTTAACCGATTTGTAAGGAGAGTTGAAATTAAGAGGGAGGCGAATGCCAAACATTCTGGCTATACCGATTGCCATGTCGGAATAACCTGAAAAATCAAAATATATTTGGAATGTATATGCAAAAGTTCCTATCCATGCTTCGAAAAATGTAAGAATGTCACCATTTTCTGCAGCAGTAAACACGGGGGTGGCGTAACAGGCCGCTCCATCAGCCAAAATTACTTTTTTGGATAGGCCAAGAAAAAATATTGTCAAACC
>JAUCGE010000027.1 GCA_030377965.1 Desulfobacterales bacterium HSG16 | reverse complement strand
CGAATGATGGTGGTTTAATCAAAACATTCCATCTTTTGATGGAATATTATTGTGGAATATAAAGATGGAGAAAGAGGATATCAATGATAACACCACTTGAGAAAGCACGTCAGAATCCTGGTTCCATGAAAGCCAGGATACTCAATTCGGCACGCAGGCTGTTCGGAGATTACGGATTTCACGGCGTGACCACCCGGATGGTAGCTAAGGATGTTGGAATCGACATCTCTACACTGCATTATCACTGGGGAGACAAGCAGAATCTTTATGAAAGTGTGGTTGCGGATGTCAATGATGAAATCTGTGAAAAATTGATTGAAATCGAGAAAAAAGTTCATGGAAAATCGCTCAGGGTTAGGCTCGAAGTAGCTATTGAAGTCATGGCAGACTATCTTTTTGACAATCCTGAAGCCTCGAATCTCATTCTGTTCAGCTATTTCGGTAAAACCAGGCCGGATTCGATCATGGACAGTAAAATGAGCGAATATGTAACCAATATCGCCATAGCAATGGGACTTGCACCTGACAAGATGGATGTATCTCCCCAGGCAAATGCAAGAGTACTGGCGGTCTGGAACTCGGTGATCAATTTTACATCCGGCGAAAATCTGTTTCGATCCATACTTGATGTGGATCGTAAGCAATATATCGAAGTCGTAAAAGAAACGCTCAGGTTTATCCTGATTCCGGCATTTACAAAGGAATAAATCGCATAATTTCGTATCGTAAGGAGGGAAAAAATGGCTTTGGATCTTGATGCGGTCGGGAAGAAAATCGGCCCGGTTACCAAAAAATATTCATGGAAAGACACGGCACTGTATGCTTTAGGCGTGGGCAGCGGATTCTCCGAACTTGATTATTGTTATGAAAAAGATATGAAAGTGATTCCCAGCTTTTCAGTCGCTGCGATTTTTGACCTGTTCTTTGATGCCTGCAAGATGACCAACGTTAATCTGGCCGGTATTCTTCACGGCGAACAGGAGCTTACTTTTCATGCCCCCATTCCACCGGAAGGAACGCTTACCACCGAGGGGCGGATCACGAAATATTATGACAAAGGCAAGGAAAAGGGCGCGCTGGTAGTCGTTGAAAGTGATACCTGGCATTCCACCGGTAAAAAGCTTTTTTCTGGCGTAATCACCATTTTTTCACGCCTGGACGGCGGATTTGGCGGCAGCGAAAATGCACCGAAGAAAACTGTGAAATATCCGACAAAAAGGCCAGATTTTGTGGTCAAAGCTGTTCCATCGGAAAATCAACCGTTGATCTATCGTCTTTCCGGCGATGTTTTCCAGCTTCATGTTGACCCTGAATTTGCCCGGATATCAGGATTCGAAAAACCGATTATGCATGGACTCTGCACTCACGGTTACGCCTGCCGGGCGCTCATTGAAAGCCTGATACCGGGAGCGCCGGAAAAGATGCGGAGGTTCGATTGCCGGTTCACAAAACCGCTCTATCCCGGAATCCCCATTGAGACGCAGATCTGGAAGACAGAAGATGGCAAAGCTGTATGGCGTACCTTAAATGCTGAAACCGGGGAAGATGTGATTTCTAATGGTGTGTTTGAATATGGTGATGCGCTTGATGATAAAATTCGGTTTGACGATAAAGTGGCTGTGATCACCGGAGCGGGTGCAGGGCTGGGGAGGACATATGCCCTTGAGCTTGCCGGACGGGGTGCAAAGATTGTGGTCAACGATCTGGGCGGAGCAAGGGACGGGTCGGGAAGCGGTTCATCAAGTCCTGCGGATAAAGTGGTCAGTGAAATCCAGGAACTGGGCGGCGAAGCTGTTGCCAGCTATGACAACGTGGCAACTCCCGAAGGCGGTGAAAATATAGTCAAAACAGCTCTGAATGCATTCGGAACCATAGATATTCTCATCAATAACGCGGGCATTCTCCGGGACAAGAGTTTTTTAAAGATGGAACCGGAAAACTGGCAGAGCGTGATAGATGTTCATCTAAACGGAGCATATCATGTCACCCGACCGGCCTTTGCCGTAATGAAGGAAAAAGGATATGGCAGAATTATCATGACCACTTCGGCTGCTGGTCTTTACGGTAATTTTGGCCAAAGCAATTATTCGGCTGCAAAAATGGCATTGGTGGGATTTATGAATACTCTCAAGCTGGAAGGGGAAAAATATAATATTAAAGTCAATACTATTGCCCCCATTGCGGCTTCAAGGCTGACCGAAAATATTTTACCACCGGACATGCTGGAAAAATCTAAACCCGATTTTGTTGCACCTATGGTTCTGTATCTTTGCTCTGACCGCTGCCCAGTAAGCGGAAATATTTATAACTCCGGCATGGGATTTTTCAACCGTGCCGCTGTTATAACCGGGCCAGGAGCCGTAATCGGAGACGGAAAGAATATACCTGCGCCTGAAGATATCTTTGCTGGAATTGAAAAAATTTCCGATCTTACGAACGGCAGACCATTTTATCAGCTCAACGACATGATCGGTGAAATACTTGGAGCCTTTTCTTCAAAGCCCTCAAAAGAAGACGAGGGCAGATAGTCACCGGCGACGTGATGAATTTCAACTGATCGAAAGTAATCAAGGAGAATATAATGATTGGAATCACTTCTTACGGCGCGTATATTCCGCGTTTGAGATTGAACCGGATGGCAATTATCCAGGGTATGGGATGGTTTGCCCCTGCCACCATGATGGTATCTCAGGGAGAGCGCTCCATGTGCAACTGGGATGAAGATTCAATTACTATGGCAGTTGCAGCGTCCAGAGACTGTCTGACTGGAAAGGATAAAGGCAGCCTCGACGGACTCTACCTGGCATCTACCACACTGCCTTTTGCAGATCGCCAGAATGCGGGGATTGTATCTGCTGCTCTCAATCTGAAAAAAAATATCATCACCGCAGATGTCACCGCATCTCAGAAAGTTTCCACCACCGCCCTTATAACTGCCCTGGATTCTGTCAAGAGCGGGGAGAGACAGAATATAATGGTGGCTGCAACCGACAAGCGAGAAACAAAGACCGCCTGTTTTCATGAAATGTGGTTCGGTGACGGTGCGGCATCTCTTATGGTGGGAGATGCGGACGTGATTGCAGAATATAAGGGTGGATATTCGGTATCCTGCGATTTTGTAGATCATTACCGGGGTTCTGGCAAAAAATTTGATTACATGTGGGAAGAACGCTGGGCGCGTGATGCAGGTTATTCCAAAATTATCCCGGAGACGGTCAATGGCCTCATGGAAAAGCTTGATATCACCATCAAAGATGTTGATAAACTGATCTATCCTTGCTTTTTTGCGGCAGAACACCGAAAGATTGCCAAAAAACTCGGTGCTGCACCGGAAAAAGTGGTAGACACCTTTCACGAGGTCTGCGGTGAAACCGGAACTGCCCATCCTTTCATGATGTTGATTTCTGTACTTGAAGAGGCAAAGCCCGGAGATCGGATTCTCATAGCCGGGTTCGGACAGGGCTGTAACGCCCTTTATTTTGTGGTTACGGAAAACATTACAGAACTGGCGGAACGAAATGGCTTTAAAGGTTCTATTACAGACAAAAAGGTGATTGACAATTATCCCAAATTTCTTAAATTTCGAGATCTTATAAAAACCGAAATGGGCATACGGGCAGAAACCGTGACTCAGACCGCCATGACGGTTTTATGGCGCAAGAATAAGATGCTTCTGGGCCTGGTGGGTGGCAGATGCAATACATGCGGTACGCCCCAGTACCCCAGAACAGAAGTCTGCGTCAATCCCGAATGCGGAGCCTTCCACAGTCAGGATGATCATGAGTTTGCCGATGTGCTGGCTACGATCAAATCCTTTACTGGTGATATGCTGTCAATTTCGGTCGATCCACCGGCAGCTTACGGGCAGATCCAGTTTGAAGGTGGAGGACGGCTTTTTGCCGATTTTACTGACTGCGAACTGAAAGACCTCAAAGTCGGACTCCCGGTTCGGATGGCCTTCAAGCGAAAAAATGTGGATGAAAAGCGCGGCATGGTCAACTATTTCTGGAAAGCTGTTCCAGTTTCCGGTGCTGAATCTGAAAAAATTGATTATAATGGTCGTGTCGCCATTGTCACAGGAGCGGGGGCAGGCTTAGGAAAGGTTTATGCCCTGGAACTGGCAAAACGCGGAGCCAGAGTGGTGGTAAATGACCTGGGCGGGGCAAGGGACGGTTCTGGAAGCGGATCGTCGAGCCCTGCCGACCAGGTGGTTGAAGAAATCAAGGAGCTGGGCGGTGAGGCTGTTACTAACTACGATAACGTAGCCACAGTTGAAGGCGGCGAGAATATAGTCAAGACCGCTCTGGATGCCTTCGGACGAGTTGATATTCTCATAAACAATGCTGGAATACTCAGAGACAAAAGTCTTATTAAAATGGAGCCGGAAAGCTGGACTCCGGTTTTGTCGGTTCATTTAAACGGTGCGTACAATGTAAGCCGGCCTGCCTTTAAAGCCATGAAGGAAAACGGCTATGGCCGGATCGTTATGACCACATCTGCTGCCGGTCTTTACGGCAATTTCGGTCAGACCAACTACTCGTCAGCCAAGATGGCACTGGTGGGACTCATGAACGTCCTCAAGATAGAGGGTGGAAAGCACAATATCAAAGTCAACACTATTGCACCTCTTGCCGCATCACGTCTTACCAAAGATGTCATGCCGCCTGATCTTTTCGCTAAAATGAAACCCGAATTTGTATCTCCTATCGTACTTTATCTTACAAGCGAAGAGTGTAAAAACACAGGCGATATTTTCAATGTGGGCATGGGATACTTTAACCGGGCGGCGGTACTTACCGGCCCTGCCGTACAGATTGGTGATGTGGCAAATCCACCCACACCGGAACAGATTCATGAAAACTGGGATGCCATCAATTCTCTGGAAGGTGCGGTCGAATCTGCGGATATCAATTCAGCATTAGGGCTTCTGATGTCACCTCCATCTCCGGATTCTGGAGCAGGACATGATGAAAAAATCTCCGGGAAACTGGATGTCCAGGCTGTTTTTGATAAGATGTTATCGGCATTTCAGAAAGACAGGGCAGATGGTACAAATGTGGTCTTTCAATTCGCTGTTTCAGGAGATGCTGGCGGGGAATGGATCTGTACCATCAAGGACAATACCTGCACCATCGAAACAGGGATCAGCGAAGCACCTGCATGTATCCTGAAAATGAAAGATTCTGATTTCATTGCCATGATGACGGGTAAACTCCCGTCCATGCAGGCATTCACATCCGGAAAACTTCAGATCGAAGGTGACGTGATGAAATCCCAGTTAATCGAAAAACTGTTCAAAATGGATTGAGGAGAGAATATTCATGGCTACAGGAATTAAAGATAAAGTCGCTATTATCGGCATGGGATGTACTCATTTCGGTGAACGCTGGGACGAAGGCGCAGAAGAGCTTATGGTTGAAGCATTCGAAGAATGCCTTGAAGATGCGGGAATCGAGAAAAAAGATATTGATGGAGCATGGCTGGGAACTTGTTTTGAAGAAGGCGGTACAGGCAAAAGCGGCCTTCCTCTTTCACTTACTCTGCGTCTGCCTTTTATTCCGGTTACACGGGTGGAAAATTACTGTGCTACGGGGACAGAGGCATTCAGAGGTGCCGTATATGCGGTTGCTTCCGGAGCCTGTGATATCTGCCTGGCTCTGGGAGTGGAAAAACTCAAGGACACAGGATATGGAGGTCTTCCCAGCTTTACCGGTTCCAATACAGGCAGTCTGAACTGGCTGTGGTGTCCAAATATTACAGCTCCCGGAGCTTTTGCTCAACTGGCAAGTGCCTATGGAGCAAAGTACAAAATATCAGACGACGATATCAAGCGTGCAATGGCTCATATATCCGCTAAAAGCCATGCCAATGGAGTACTTAACCCAAAAGCTCATCTACGTAAAGTCATCAGCGAAGAACAGATCATGAACGCGCCCATCGTTGCACACCCTCTGGGATTGTTTGATTGCTGCGGTGTCAGTGACGGTGCTGCCTGTGCTATCGTCACCACGCCTGAAATTGCAAAGAAACTGGGCAAGACCGATATAGTATCTGTCAAATCCCTTCAACTCGCCCTGAGCAGCGGTGAAGAAATGAGTTACAATGACTGGGACGGCGCTCATTTCATGACTACCACCATATGCAGCAAAAAAGCCTATGAAGAGGCAGGAATTAAAAATCCTCGCGAAGAGATCAGCATGATGGAGGTTCATGATTGTTTTTCCATAACAGAACTTGTGACAATGGAAGATCTTCATATTTCCGAGCGGGGCAGGGCGGCCGTCGATATAATGGACGGGTTTTATGATATAAATGGAAAAATTCCCTGCCAGGTGGATGGAGGCCTCAAATGCTTTGGCCATCCTGTCGGAGCCTCCGGCCTGCGGATGATTTATGAGATGTATCTCCAGCTCCAAAAGCGAGCAGGAGAACGTCAACTGGACAATCCTGAGTTTGGCCTGACCCACAATCTGGGCGGTTTTCCATCTATGAACGTATGCAGCATTTCCATTATCGGCAAATATGATAGCTAATTTGCCCAATTTCTGCGTCAGGCTGCAATTTTCAATCCTCAAAATACTCAATGTATTCCTCCGGTTGAAAATTGCAGCCTTCCTTGAACTTGAACAAATTTTCTTATTTCCGGATGGATGCTGTATAACGTGTTTTATCAATGATTTACGTGGAGTCATAAAATATGGAATTCAAACTAAGCAAATCACAGAATGAGATCCAGAAAGCGGCCTGGGATTTTGCCAGAGGCGAGTTTGACAAAAATCTTGCTCTGGATCTGGACAAAAACAGCCAGTTTCCGGAAGCCATCCGAAAGAAAGCCTGTGATCTGGGTTTTATCGGTATTCATTTTGATGAAAAATATTCCGGGGGCGGGCTTGGAGTTATAGAAAATGCTCTGTTGGCAGAAACTTTCTGCCGGAAAGATTCGGGAATCGGCATTGCATTGATGCTATCCGGCTATGCTTCAGAATGCCTGCTTCGTTTTGGAAAAAACGAACTTGGAAAAATTTTTCTGCCCAAAATAGCCGAAGGTGAGATGATATCTGCCGGGGCATTTCATGAATCAGACAAAGGATTTGATCTTTCAGCCATTGAAACTCACGCTGTAAAAGAAAAAGATGAATGGGTCATCACAGGAAGCAAAGCTTATGTGATAAACGGCAGAAATGCCGGTTTCTATATTGTTCTCTGCCGGACAGATCCTGCTGGATCTTCAGATGCAGATCTGGATCTTTCTATAACTGAAGGAATCAGCATGGTTCTGGTCGAAAGCGACCGAGATGGTATTTTTTTTGAAACAATGGGCGAAAAACTCGGAAGCCGTATGATTGAAACTGCCCGCCTGACCTTTGATCAAGTCAGGGTTCCAAAAACAAACATTGTCGGCAAAGAAGGCAATGGACTTGCCCAGATCCGGGCATTTTTCAATGAAAGCCGCTTGCTGACTGCTGCTATGTCTCTCGGAATCGCCCAGGGAGCTTTTGATCGGGCAATTGGTTATGTAAAACAGCGGGAGCAGTTCGGCAAAAAGATTGCCGGGTTTGAAGTTACCCGGCACAAATTGGCAGACATGGCCATTAAAATAGAGCTGGCCCGGCTCATAACCTATCAGGCAGCATGGCAGTGTGATCATAAAAAAGCGGATGAAAAATTATCCTGCATGGCTAAACTCTATGCATCTCAGGCTGCGGTAGAAGTGAGTGACGAAGCCATGCAGTTACTTGGAGGTTATGGTTACATGGCGGAATATGAAGTCGAACGTTTTTACCGTGATGCCAAAATCATAGAGTTGTTTGAAGATCAGAAAAATACACAAAAAAACCTGGTTGCGGATGCTCTGACAGGAAAAAGCGGGAAAATCGGAAAATAGAGGAAAAAATTATGGAAATTCTGAATTATACAAAAGACCATGAGGCATTCCGGGGCCGACTTCAAACATTTTTGAATCAGGAGGTGGTTCCCCATATAAACCGGTTTGAAAAAGAACATCTGGTGTCTAAAGATATCTGGAAAAAAATGGGGAAAAACGGTTTTCTATGCACGAATATTTCAAAAGAATATGGCGGCATGGGAGCTGATTTTCTTTACTCGGTAATTGTTGCCGAAGAGATTGCTAAAATCAATTTTACTGGCCTTGCAGCACCTCTTCACAGCGATATAATAGTTCCCTATATCAACAGCTTTGGTTCCAGAGAGCAGAAAAAAAAATACCTCCCTGGATGTGTTTCCGGAGAAATTATAACAGCAGTAGCCATGACCGAGCCGGATGCAGGCAGCGACATAGCTTCCATTACCACCACAGCAGTGGAGGACGGCAGCGATATTATTATCAATGGAAGCAAAACCTTTATATCCAACGCAGTCAACTGCGACCTGGTCATACTTGTGGCAAAAGATCCAGCAATTGAAAACAAACATCAGGCTCTATCTCTTTATCTGATTGATGCTGATACTCCTGGATTCAGCAAAGGGAAACCTTTTGAAAAAATGGGATGGCGGAGCCAGGATACTGGTGAATTATTTTTCAATAACTGCCGGATTCCAAAAGAAAACCGCTTAGGAGATGCTGGCATGGGTTTTTTCATGCTTATGGAAAAACTTCAGCAGGAACGTCTGGTCGTAACTTTAGGCGCTGTATTCGGCGCTGAATATATGATCAACTGGACTATGGAATATTGCAAAAAAACATCTGGAAGCAGAAGCGGCAAACCCCTGATTAAATCTCAGGCTGTTCAGTTTGCCATAGTCGAGATGAAAACCGAGGCAAGTCTCGGCAAAGTTTTTACCGAAAAGCTGGTGGCAGATCATATGGAAGGCAAGAATGTGGTCATTGAAACTTCTATGGCAAAATACTGGACGACCGACATGGCCAAGCGGACGGCACTCCGCTGCCTGGATATAGCAGGAAATTTCGGAACTCTGGAAGAATGTCCCCTTGCACGAGCCTGGCGGGACGTGCGTGTGACTTCCATTTTTGCCGGAACCAATGAAATCATGAAAGGAATAGCTGCTAAATTTATGGGAATGTAAAAACAAAATCCCGCCCTACCGTTGAAAATTAAATAAATGAATGGGCTGGCATGGAAAAAATCCAGCCCGCATAAGGAGGTTGCAATGGCACAGGTTCTCGCAGATCGTAAAGACATTGATTTTGTACTTTACGAACAACTCGAAGCTGAAAAACTATGTGAAAATGAACTTTTCAGCGATTTCAACAAAAAAACATTTGGCATGATTCTTGATGAAGCCCGCAATCTGGCAGTTAAAGAGATTCTTCCCACGTTTACAGAAGGCGACCGGGAAGGAGTGCGTTTTGAAAATGGAGAGGTGAAAGTTCCCGAATGTTTTCACCGCCCGTTCAAACTCCTTGTAGAAGGTGAATGGACTGCAATGACCGCTGATCCCGAGCTTGGAGGGCAGGGGCTTCCATCTTCTATAGCCCTGGCCGCATCCGAGTATATCTCCGGCGCTAACTGCGCCTTTACTGCATATGGAATGGAAGGCCATGCAGCCGGAAGAATGATTGAAATTTTCGGTACTGATGCCCAAAAAGATCTTTTTCTCAAAAAGATGTATACCGGAAAATGGGGCGGAACAATGGTACTCACCGAATCTCAGGCCGGTTCTGATGTGGGCGCATTGACCACCACTGCAAAGAAAAATCCAGACGGCACATATACCATAACCGGTAATAAAATTTTTATCACCAACGGCGACCATGATCTGGTGGAAAATATCATTCATCCTGTCCTTGCCCGCATCGAAGGCGCTCCTGAAGGAACCAGGGGGATTTCCCTTTTCATCGTTCCAAAAATCAGGGTCAGCGAAGACGGCTCTCTCAAAGAAGCAAACGATGTAATCTGTACCGGCATCGAAGAAAAAATGGGCATCCACGGCAGTGCAACATGCAGCCTTTCTTTCGGCAGCAAGGGTAAATGTCAGGGCTTTTTGCTCGGCGAGGAAAACAAGGGCATGAAGATCATGTTCCACATGATGAATGAAGTACGGATCATGGTAGGAGGTATCGGTTTTAACAGCGCATCTGCGGCCTATATGTATGCGGCCAACTACGCAAAAGAACGTATCCAGGGAAAAGACCTGGAAAAGGCTCTGGATGCAGCAGCACCGAGTGTGCCTATTATCAGGCATCCAGATGTTCGGCGTATGCTCATATGGATGAAGGCCCATGTGGACGGCATGAGAAGCCTCATATATTATGCGACCATGTGCATTGACAGAGAAAGATGCGTTGAAACCGAAGAAGAAAAAATATATTACAACGATATGCTCAACCTGCTGACACCCATTATCAAATCTTATTGCACAGATCGGGGAATCGAAGTATGCTCTCAGGCAATGCAGGTTTACGGCGGGTATGGATATACTTCAGAATATCCAGTAGAACAGCTTTTCAGAGATGTCCGGATCACTTCCATCTATGAAGGAACCAATGGAATTCAGGCAATGGATCTTCTGGCCCGAAAGCTTGGAATGAAAGAAGGCAGAGTTTTCATGAATCTCATGGCAGAGATGCAGAAAACCGCTGCTAAAGCCAAAGAAATCGAGCAATTGCAGGATCTTGCGGTAAAATTTGAGAACGCAGTAAATAAAATGGGCGAAATCGCTTTTCATATGGGTACAACTGCCATGTCTCCCAAGCTCAGAACAGCGTTTACCAACGCTCTCCCATTTTTGGATATCATCGGTGATGTAATCATGGCCTGGATGCTTCTCTGGCGGGCAACTATTTCAAGCCCCAGCCTTGAAAAGCTGGTGGGAAATATCGAAAATGAAGACAAACGGATGAAAAAGATAGAGACCGACAAAAAAGCCGCTTTTCACTATGGCCAGATCAAGACAGCCGAATATTTTATCCTGTCGATTCTTCCTGTCACGATAGGAAAAATGAACGCCATAAAAACCGACTGCGAGGCTGCTGTAGAAATTCCCGAAGCTTCTTTGGGCGGTTGATGTTTGATTTAATAATCAATAATCGAAAATGCGAAAATGTCTGAATCAGAATTTACAAAATTTCAGAATGCACAGAATAGACCATTCAGGAAATTCTAAAATTCCGATAATTCTGATTCAGACAATTTAAAGGTGCGGCCATGATTATTATCCATGAAAATTTGCACACATATTTGCTGAGGCAATATTCATGTTGCATACCTCTATTGTCTTATGGTATTGAAGGAGAAAAATGGAAATTTTCAGGCAACATTTAATTTGGGTAGCGGTCAATTATGGGAAAAAAGAAAAAATTTGCGAATATTCTGCTCTTGGGGCTTGGCGGCGTTGGTTATTATCTGACAAAACGCCTGGTGCATGAAGGCCATGCCATAACTGCAATCGAGCCTGACAGCCACCTTATCCGTAATGCTGACGGAGAAGTCGATGCCAGGCTGATTCAGGGCAGTGCAATGTCTTTCAAATACTGGAAAGAAGCAAATGCGGACAAAATGGATTACCTCATTGCTGTTACAAACAATGATGCGGTAAATGTTTTATCTTCAATGATAGCAGATCGTTTTGGTATTGAACGGAAAATTGTTCGAGTGCGTACCCTGGATCTGTATGAACAAGATTCTGTTCTCAGTACCGAAGATCTTAAAATCGATCTGGTAATACGCCCTGAAGAATTGACAGCACAGGAAATCGTTCGATTGATCAAGCTTGGAGCGGGTAATGTCGTCATAGATATTGCAGGAGGCCAGATGCAGGTCATGGCCACGCGTGTCCATGAACAATCGCCGCTGGCATTTAGAAAGCTCAAGAGATTATCCCAGGTTTATCCTGATATTCCTTTTCGTATTGTGTCGATTGCACGAGGCATCTCAACCATTATACCTGGTGGAGAGCATGAAATTCTGCCCCAGGATCAGGTTTTTATTCTGGCCAGCAGTGGTGATATCTCAAAACTGATGGATTTAACTGGTGTCGAACATAAGCGCCACCAGCGGGTGATGATTGTGGGGGGCGGTTTGATAGGGAGCCGGGTTGCCGAGTTGCTGGAAGAGTCCTTTACAGTCAAATTGATTGAACAAAACGAGAAACGGGCAGAAGAATTATCATTCATATTGAAAAATACTGAAGTATTACATGGCGACGGATCAGATCTAAAGGCTTTGACCTTAGCGGGTTTTTTGGATACTGATACAATTATAACTACCACAGGTGATAATGAAACCAATATCATGAGCAGCCTGCTGGCAAAGCACATGATGAAAACGCAGAAAATCAAAGGTAGCAAAAAAAAGCGGGTTAAAACTATTGCCCTGGTCAATAAGGAAGAATATCTGGGCCTGGCATCATACATGGGCGCAGATGTTGTTTTGAATAAAAAAGTATTATCTGGAAATGAAATTCTTAAATTTATACGCAGAGGGGAATTACTTTCAGTGGCTCATCTGCATGGATTCGATGCGGAAGTAGTTGAACTTGTGGCAGCTCCCGGCGCTCCCATCACCCGCAAACCTCT
This sequence comes from Desulfobacterales bacterium HSG16, assembly GCA_030377965.1. Lineage (GTDB taxonomy): Bacteria > Desulfobacterota > Desulfobacteria > Desulfobacterales > HSG16 > JAUCGE01. The sequence continues at coordinate 20,779 of JAUCGE010000027.1, read as the reverse complement.
ATTTAAACTGGACGCACTGAAGGAAGGTATCATAATCGGAGGGGTTTTTCGGGAAAATGAGTGGGAAATTGCCGTGGGCAGTACCCATATTCAAGCAGAAGAAAGGGTTATTGCCGTCTGTACGTCGCTTAGATTGAAAGATGTTCAAAAACTGGTTTTAGGGTAAGAACTTTTTCGATAAATAAAATTCTCAGGATAATTATTTTTTCCAGAACGAGGGATAAAAGATTACCAGTGCTGAAAACATTTCCAGTCGTCCCACCAGCATATTGTAAGATAAAAACCATTTGCCGACCGCTGAAATATGTGCATAATTTTCCGAAGGGCCGATGTCTCCGAACCCAGGGCCGATATTCATGAGTGCGGCGATTACGGAACTCATGCCGGTCACGTAGTCCATGTTTTCGTCCACCAGTACCATTACGCATCCTCCTCCGAATATGAGGAATATATTTACGATAAAATAACAGACGGCCAGGTTGATGGTCAGCGGATCGACAGGCCGCTGGTTCATGCGAACGGATATGATCGACATGGGCTGAAAAAAGATCTTTTTTATGGATGATGCCATAAATTTCCAGATGATAATGTAATGGACAATCTTGATACCGCTGGTGGTCGATCCTGCACAGGCACCGATGAAACACACCACATAAAGAAACATCTGGGCTGCTTCCGGCCATTTTTCATAATCGGCAGTGGTAAACCCAGTGGTGGTGAGCAGAGACACGACTTGAAATGTGGCATAACGAATTGAATCCGTTAAATTCGGATATGTACTTTCCTTCCACAAAATCAAAGATGTGGCTCCGCAGAAAAACAGGACAAGTATGAGATACCAGTGAAGTTCCGTATTGATCTTAAAAACGCGCCATTCACCTTTCATCATATGATAAAACAACATGAAGGTCGTGCCGCCCAGAAACATGAAGACTATGATAACCCAGTCAAAATAGGCATCGTTATAGTACCCTATGCTAGCATTGTAGGGAGAGTATCCAGATGTGGATACTGTGCCGAATGCATGGCACAGGGCATCGAAAAGCGACATGCCGCCCAGGCATAAAAAAATGACCTGCAATATGTTCAATCCTGAATAAATGCCCCAGAGCCATACCATTGTGTCTCTGTTTCGAGGCATAAATTTTTCTTTGGTAATAACTTGGCCAGGGCTTGATTCAGCCCTGAATATGCGGACACCTCCCATACCATGAGGTAAAAAAATTACGGTCAGAGTCAAAAAGCCCATGCCCCCAAGCAGATGAGTCTGGCTTCGCCAGAACAAAAGCCCGTGAGGGAGTATTTCAATATCAGTAAGGATTGTGGCTCCGGTGGTAGTATAGCCGGACATCATTTCGAAAAATGCATCTGTAAATGAAGGGATGGAACCATGAATCATAAATGGAAGTGCGGACACCGCAGATATCAATATCCATCCGAATACGGCGATGACAAAAGCATCTTTGATGTTCAATTCCTGGTTTTTCCGAAAAATCCACCATAACGGCAGACCTGCAACAAGCATTATTATGCCGGAAATCACCAGAGATACAAGATCACCTTCGTTATTGTAACACAGGGAGCATATTATGGGGAAAATAATCGATCCGCCTGTAACAAGCAGCAATGTTCCCATGACATATGCAATCGAAGCGAAATTCATTGTTTGTTAACCTGCCTGCCTGAGTTGATCGACACCCTTTATTTGCCTGAAAATTATTTAAATGTTCAAAGATTTGAAACTTTGTTTCTTTGTTTCAGCACTCCCCAGATTTCAAACTGGACAAATAGCATAACAGGATACGGATTTCAATACCTGGTTCAAAAAAAGCTGATTGGATGTTTTTTTCAGCCACCCTGTTTCATCTGCTGCCTTTATTTTTTACTTGACATCAAAAAGGAAGTATCTGTGCAAGTGTCTTTCAACAGGATAGCTGTGCCGTTGCAATAATAAACGATTGATATTCATAGTTTTTTGTCTTGAACTGGGATTATGGGGGATTTTTGGGATGAACAGGATGGGGGGCGAAGTCATCAACGTTCGATATCTGCCGGTTTGGTGGAAGGAGTAATCCTGTAAATCTCTGAAATCACTTATAATCCCAGTTCAGACAATGAGTTCGGGCATTCCTGGGCAGGAACATCAAAATGAGCAAGTTATTTCGTACTCAGTCCTGCAAAAAAAAATTCAAGTTGACTTGACCTGCAAAGAATTGATAATCCAAGTTTTATTTTAAAATTTTTTGTATGAAAAAAAACATGCTGGCCGGGTAACGACAGATTTAAATGATCTGTTTTTTATAATCAATAACTTATTAAAACAAAAGGAGAGGTTTAATGAACGGAAAAGCTGGTATTATTATCCTGGGTTACTTTATTATCATTATCGCTATGGTGGTAATGTTCGGTACTGGTGGAGGAGAAAAATTTGAAGAAGTAACCGCTGCAAAGGAAAAGGCGGTAGAGATAAAAGCTGAAGCCAGCCATGCAAAAATTGAAATGGCTGGAGACGAATCTGTCAAAGTCGAAAAAACCGAAATCGGTCATGCAGAGGCTGAAAAAGACGTAACTGCTATGAAATGTCCTGCTACAGAAGCTGAAAAAGCTCAATATAAAAAATATTTTGCTACGGAAGGCGCAAAAGATAAATCTCCAAAATGCCTTGCTGCTAAGGACGCAAAAGACAAAGCCCCAAAATGCCTTGCTGTTAAAGACGCAGAAGACAAAGCCCCAAAATGCCTTGCTGTTAAAGACGCAGAAGACAAAGCCCCAAAATGCCTTGCTGTTAAAGATACAAAAAACATGGCCAGAAAATGTCCTGCTATAAAAATCGAAAAAGCCAAAAAAAAACATAAGGTGCCTTCTCACAAGATGGCTCCCCATAAACCCTCCCCGGATGGAGTGATTAAAATGCTCAAACAGGGAAACCAGAGATTTTTCAGTGGGAACTGCACGCATTCCAATACAGACAGCGCCCGGCTGATTCAGGCTGGTTCCGAAAATCAGGGCGATCATGCTTATGCCACAGTCATAACCTGTTCTGATTCCCGTGTTCCTGTGGAACGTATTTTCGATGCGGGAGTGATGGATCTTTTCGTTGTTCGTGTAGCAGGAAATGTATGTGATGTGGATGAAGCTGGTTCCATCGAATACGGTCTTTCCCATGTGCATACTCCGGTTCTGGTGGTACTTGGTCATACCCAGTGCGGGGCAGTGACTGCGGTGACTCACTCTCTGATGGGCAAAGGCCACCCTCTTGAACGCAATATTCCACCTCTTGTTGATAACATAATTCCTGCCGTAAGTAAGGTAATGGATGGCAACAAAGGCGCAGGAGCAGCAAAGATAATACCTCTGGCCATTGAGCAGAACGTATGGAGGGGAATCGAAGATCTTTTCATGGCAAGCCCCTCAACGCGCAAGCTTGTGAAAAGTGGGAAAGCAAAAGTTGTAGGAGCAATCTATGACGTGGGAACCGGCAGAATCAAGTGGCTCGATCCTTCAAAGACGGACAAAATTCTTAAATTTGTCGAAGTAAACCCTGAGCGCGCAATGAAGGCTATGGCGGAAAAATAGTCGTAAAAAATTAAAAATATACTTTGAAAAATGTCTGAATCAGAATTTGCAGGATTAAAGGATGAACAGAATTCTGATTCAGGCAATCTATCGGGAAAAAATTAAAAAATATATGGCCTGGTCTTATATGAACAAGACCTTGATTGGAGGCGGCCCTGACTTGTCACGCGCCGTTTACATTGTATATCTCATCAAAGTACTTGTTCAGTTTCTTCAAGTCATCGTCAATCATATTACCATTTTTTGCAATTGCCAAAAGTCTGTTTGTTTCATCGTTCACTTTCAGCAATATATCATTTCCCGGAATGATCAAGGGTATCTTCTTGATGTAATTTGCAGAATTGTTAGTGCTTGCGTTTATCGTTCTGATAATCTCGTTGCAAACTTTACTATTGAAAAAACCAAGCAGATAATATTCGAGATAATTGTATTCATGATGTGGAAATATCCCGACAATCGATTGATCAAACAAACGTCCGTCCATCAATGAAGCAGTAATGGACGATGAAGAGACCATAGGTACGGCAATCCCATGCTGGAAATAGTATCGTGAATTCTGGAACCTGGCCTTTTTTTTGTTTGTAACCCTGTAATCATGGACAGCGGTTTCACTCCAGTCCATAAACCATTCGGATGGTTTGTAAAATCTCCTGTTGCCGCCTTTAACAATAGGAACTTGGCAGCTATGATTGTCTATTCCGTCTATCGGTGGGTTTATTGAAAGGTCATCACGGCAAATTTCATTCTCGTTTACAAGAGCATATTTGTTTTTACCCCTTGTTACCGATGAAGATCGTCTCAGATACTTGGCATCGTTTCCAGAATAAAAACCAGTGAGTACGGAACAGATATCACCAACTGTTGGAACATTTGCTTCAATGACAGACGTGATCCATTTTTTTAAAGGAAGATAAAATGCATGAGACGGATTGGTCGCTATCTGACGATAAGAAAGCCTGCAAACTTCATATTTTTTCTTCTTGCCAGTAAGCAGGCAGGGCAAATCTGATGGTGATTTCAAGCCTTTATAAACAGGAAATCTGTGATTGTCGATGGGTGCTTCATTTACAATTGAAATGATAGATAAACCTGCGTATCCGAAATTGACATCGGGAAAGAATCCGGAAGGGAAAAGCGTTATCGATTCAATCTTGTAACTGGCTATGATCAATTTCCGCAGTCCCTCATGCATATGAAGGGTCAAATATGTATCGGGAACAATGAAGACAAGCCGACCGAGATTATTCAACATTTCCATTGCCCTGGCTAAAAAAAGCCCGTAAGTTTCCCTGGCATAAATATTGTGGAAATCTTTTTTCAGTTGTTTTCTCTTTTCAGGTGACTGATATGCACCATACGGAGGATTGGCGATCACTCTGTCAAATGTCTTTAGAAACAATGGGAGCAGGAGCAAAAAATCTTCTTTTTTTATTTTTACATTTGAAATACCCTTATATTTTTTTTGCAATTTTTTCACACTTATATCGTTCAATTCATATGCTTCTATGTCTGGAGACAAGCCTCTGTCAAGTATTTCATCGATAAATACACCCTCTCCGGCACAAGGTTCGAGAATCGATGTGTTGTCATCGCATTGTAAAAGCCCTATCATATACGATGTAATGGAGTTACAGTTCGTATAGAATGCCTGAAATTCATCCTGTTTTCTTTTTAACGGAGCTGCCATGTCAAAATCACCATAATAAATATTTGATCAAATCGTTATCGTTGAAATATGCCAATGTGTCTGGTTCCAGGTCTTTTTGCCATTGAATATTCGTCTCAACCCATGATGCCAGATCAAAGCCGGAATACGCTTTTATCCGCTCATATGTTTCTTCTCCACAGAAAACGTCCCATATCCCCGAATTTTTCAGTGTTTGAAGATAGTGGTTGTTTTCATCTTCTTTCGCACGAACGAACAGCAGACATTCGTTGCTTGCGCCTATGATATTTTTATAGATCGAAGCGACCAGGAGTAACCTGTTTGTATTTCCTTTTTCATTTGATTGGAATCCGCTTTTGAAATCAACATTGTAAAGATGGTCGTCAATCTTGAAATGAAGATCCAGTTCCAGTTTGATCCCTCCGGAAGAAACAAGACCCCACACCTTGTCGTAATAGGCAAGCAATTGTTTTTTCTCTGGATCTGTTATGTTCAGGGTGTTGATGTAATCGCGAATTTCTTGTTGCAGCATGGCCTTTACATCAGAGAAAAGAGGCGGCTCGAACAACTCGACATCATTTCTGACAGGAAAATCAAAACAGAGTTTACAGAAAGGTTCCCATAGCTCACCGATCCTACGAGAAAACGCCATATAGTCATATGCCCATGCCCTATTCCTGTATTCGATCATTACCACATAAGAGCAATATGTGATCATGAGTACGTTGTTGAGCGTTTCCGCTCTGGGCCAGGAATGAGCTATCGAGCGTTGAATGATAATCGTTTTCAGATTCTGAACGGTATTGATGATCGCTTTGTTGATAGCACCCGCTCGTTTTTTGTAATCACGCTCGCCATGCTTCTTGATTATTTCTTCATAAGATTCTGCTGCTCTATCTCTCAGATAGTGGAGGATTTCATTTTTTTGATTGCACAGATTACGATTGATTTTCATTATTTTCCTTCGTGATCGTTTGTTCATCATAACAGTTTACATGCAGCATATCTGCGTTTTCTCTTTGACGCATTTTTTCCAAGTCCCCGTATTATTTAGATGCGGTGGACAAAAGCGACGGCGTTTGTACAATTCGTTATTCCATGATCGCTTTTTCCCACCTACCTTAATTGCCTGAACCTGTATTATAAGTACCCGAATAAATTCCATCCTGCAATCGTTAAAATTAAAAAATCCTGCCAATCCCAAAAATCCCCCATAATCCCAGTTCAAGACAATCATTTAATGAATAATATTCAGCACAGTTTTTTTTATCGCTACAGATACAAATATCTTAATCGCCCCCCCCATGCGCGTGTTCCTTATATATAGAATTTGCAGATTACTAATTCCCATGCGACATAATTTTTGAAAATCTGCCATAAAGCAAACAATTCAAAAAAACCATTCAATCCCGTTCGTTCGGGAAAAAGAAGCCTTTGACCGACTACTCTCCGTTCCGTTTCGGTGCGAAGGCTTCTATTCCCCTCTCTTTCCTGTCTTAATTACTGACCTGGGGAGAGAGAACAAGCCGGAAGCCAAGGTTGCTGCTCCGGCCACCGGGCGAGTAGTTGATACGATTCGCTGACCGGCAGTAAGCAGCGGTGCCGCGCCAGCCGCCGCCACGAACGCCACGGGCCTGGCCCTCTGAAAGCCCCTGAGGATCGATTACAGCCGAGATCGGATAATCTCCATACCAATCACTGCACCACTCCCAAACGTTGCCTATCATGTCATACAGTCCCCATGCATTTGGTTCTTTCAGTCCCACTGGGTGAATTCCGGATTTTTCAGACGAATATTGTTTTTCTCCCCAGCCAGAGCTGTCATATCCGCCTTTATAATTTACCCCGCTGTTGCCTCCATACCATGCGATTTCATCGAGCGCGGGAGCGTTTCTGTCGCCTAATATCTTCAAAGATCCGGTATAAACAGCGGTCGATGTCCCCGCACGACAGGCATATTCCCACTCCGCTTCCGTAGGCAAACGATATTTATTGCCGCTGTCCATACGATTCAGCTTCTTTATAAACTTCTGTACATCGTCCCATGAAACCATTTCGACCGGGCAGTCGTCTCCACAGTTTTTGAAATGTGACGGATTACTTCCCATCACCGCTTTCCACTGTCCCTGAGTTATCTCGGTCGTCTGCATATAATAGCCGCTGGTCAGCGTTACCTTGTGGAGCTTCTCCCAGTCGTAACGCCCAGGCTCATCTTCCGGACTGCCCATCATAAAAGTCCCCGGCTCAATATACACAAACTTCATTTCAAAATTGTTTGTAAAACTTCTGGCAGGTCCCTGGTCTATCTTTTTCAGATACGCCCTGAATTTCGCTTTTTCTCCCGGCTTTATTTCCAGATCCTTCGTATAATCCTCATATCCATCTTTTGTTACCCTTATATTGTGACTCCTGGCAGCCAACTTACTTATACGCAGGGGAGCATTACCCATCTTGTTACCGTCAAGCCATACCTGAGCGCCTGTTACATTGGCTCGCACTGTCACTTCTCCATATTCCATCTCCGGTTTTACAGCCTGAACTACCGGAGTCTGAGGCTGGTAAATCACTGTTCCCGAACTTGAGGCAAAATAAAAATCGTTCAGGATAACGCCTTCCTGCCATACGCTCTGTTTTTTGTTTGTGGCATTACGAACGGAAATTGCAACTTTTTTGATCAGGTGTTCCAGTTCCAGCCCGGGTTTTTTCATCTCACGAATCAGGCTTTGCGTAAAAGGACTGTTATTGTTCTTGCCGTCAGCCGCTACTTTGCCCGGACGGGTAGCGTAAATAATCTTTGTGCCTTCCGGTGCCCGCATGGGGGCAAGGCCGGTTTTTACAGATCTCCATGACCGCGAATACGGATTGTTTCGACATGCATCAAGTATCATGATATTCACGGAATTGCCCGCACTTTCCATCTTGCTCAGAACCTGATTAGCATCAAAAGCCAGATATTCGATTTCATCTTCATCCTGAATATCAGCATCCATCGGAAGAAGATAGTTTATGCCTTTGCACTGAATTCCGTGGCCTGCATAAAAAAACAGACCTACCTCAGCTTTTCTCAGATGTGTTCCAAACTGCCTTACCGCTTTATATAAGCCATCCTTGTTCTGATCAGTAGCCAGAATAACCTCAAAATTCAAATCTTCGAGGGTTTCTGCCACTGACTCGGCATCGTTTACCGGATTTTTCAATGGGCTATTGCGATAAGCTCCGTTTCCTACTACCAGTGCTACCCGCTTGCTGCCTGTTCCGGACACTGTCAAGCGGCTCTTTCTCTCTATGCCGCGATCTGCAAAAATCGGCTGAACGATCAGCGCAATGATAATGACTATCACCGCAGGAAACAATACCTTTGATATCTTCATAAATTATCCTCCTGTGTAAATGTTCGTAAATTATGAAATTCTCATTCAGACATTCTTTTAAAGAACTCCATGACCTGATAGTCACAGCGAACAATGAAAGCTTTGAACCCTGATTACAAGGATGCAGGATTACATGATCAGGAAATCCTGCATCCTTGTAATCAGGGTTCAGGATCTCAAAAAACTTTCATCATATTTCCAGAATTTACCAGAAAAGTCAAAAAATAAATTTGTTATGAGAAAAAAACCACTTACGAATAATCTTCAAAAAAGATTGACAAGCAATTCAAAGCCTGTTACTGATTGCCGAAGTAACTGAGTTTTGAACGTAACATTAACGGAAAGTTTAAGAGAGACTAAAAAAAATTTGACATGAGAAACATTCTATCCATTATCGGCATTATTATTATCGTCCTTCTAGTCGGCATCATTCCCGGCGGAAGGGAAAGCGGTTGGTAATGGAATAGAGCAGGCTCGTATTCAATAGAAAATACAAAATCCGTTATCAGCCATAAAAGCTGGTAACGGATTTTTTTTTGAGGGAATTTTTAAAGAAGCTTTTATTGAGACTTAACGCGGAGAGAATGCCAGATGAAAAGCGATTCGGTTAAAAAAGGAGTGGAAAGAGCGCCTCACAGGTCTCTTTTCAAGGCAATGGGGTACACAAATGCAGAAATTGAGCGGCCTTTGATAGGGATTGCAAATTCTGCAAACCAGATAGTTCCGGGCCATGCGGATCTGGGCAGAATCGTCGACGCTGTCAAGACCGGCATTCTCATGGCAGGGGGAACACCTGTCGAATTTGGTGTGATCGGTGTCTGTGACGGCATTGCCATGAACCATGTGGGCATGAAATATTCTCTGGCCAGCCGGGAACTTATAGCCGATTCCATAGAAGTCATGGCAACCGCTCATGCTTTCGATGCAATGGTCATGGTTCCCAACTGCGACAAGATCGTTCCGGGAATGCTCATGGCTGCTGCCAGGATGGATCTTCCGACCATCGTAATTTCAGGCGGCCCAATGCTGGCTGGTGAACATCCTGCAAAGGGGAATAATGAAAAAATTGATCTTATCACCGTATTTGAATGTGTCGGGGCTGTTCGTTCGGGCAAAATGACTGAAGAGCAACTTGCGGCAGTCGAAGATGCAGCATGTCCAACCTGCGGGTCATGTGCTGGAATGTTTACTGCAAATTCCATGAATTGCCTTACTGAAGTTGTGGGCATGGGGCTTCCGGGAAACGGCACGATACCTGCTGTCATGGCATCACGGACACGGCTTGCCAAGGAAGCGGGCATGAAAATCATGGAGCTTCTTGAAAAAGGAATTACGCCAAAACAGATAATGACTGAAAAAGCCTTTGAAAACGCGCTTGCCGTTGACATGGCGCTGGGTTGTTCTACCAATACTGCCCTGCATCTGACTGCAATAGCAAATGAAGTCGGGATTGACATGGACTTGAACCTGATAAACGAAATCAGTGACAAGACTCCTCATTTGTGTGCATTGAGTCCGGGAGGCGCACATCGCATCGAAGATCTGAACCGGGCAGGCGGAATTCATGCGGTCATGAAGCAGCTCGCTGACAGCGGTCACATGAATACTGACTGCATTACAGTTACCGGCAGGACCACAGGGGATAATATAAAAGGGTATGAAACTCTTGATTCTGAAGTTATCCGGCCTATGGACAACCCTTATCATAAGGAAGGCGGGCTTGCTGTGCTGTTCGGAAATCTGGCTCCTGAAGGCGGTGTGGTAAAACAATCTGCTGTATGTAAGGAAATGCTCTGTCATGAAGGCCCTGCCCGTGTATTTGAATCCGAGGAAACGGCAGTCGAGGCTATCATGGCAGAAAAAATAAACAAGGGCGATGTAATAGTCATCCGATGTGAAGGCCCTATGGGCGGGCCGGGAATGAGAGAAATGCTCACACCAACTTCTGCCATAGCCGGCATGAATCTTGATGCTCATGTAGCATTGCTTACAGACGGCAGGTTTTCCGGTGGAACCAGGGGAGCCTCTATCGGGCATATTTCACCTGAAGCCGTGCAGGGCGGGCCGATTGCCATAGTTGAAGAAGGAGACAGAATTTCCATTGATATTCCCAACAAAAAGATAACACTTCTTGTTGCAGACGAAGAAATCAAGGAAAGGCTTTCAAAGTGGATACAGCCAGAAGCGAAAATTAAACACGGATATATGGCAAGGTATGCAAAATCTGTATCATCGGCAAGCCAGGGAGCGGTTGTAAATTAATAATTGCCAAACAGATTTTTCCCATGAAAACCATCTAAACAGAAAGGGTCAAAATGGAACTGACAGGCGCGCAGATTCTGATGAAAGTGCTAAAGGAAGAAGGTGTGGATACCATCTTCGGCTATCCGGGCGGCGCGGTAATCGATCTTTATGACGAGCTGGACAGGACGGATATCCGCCATATTCTCGTGAGGCACGAACAGGGTGCGGTTCATGCAGCGGACGGATACGCTCGTGCAAGCGGAAAGGTAGGAGTATGTCTTGTTACATCCGGGCCGGGCGCTACCAATGCTGTCACGGGTATTGCATCAGCTTACATGGATTCGATTCCTATGGTCGTCTTTACCGGTCAGGTTCCGAGTCATCTGATCGGAAACGATGCTTTTCAGGAAGTCGATATCGTGGGAATCACAAGGCCATGCGTCAAGCATAACTATCTGGTACAGAGAACCGAAGATTTTGCCAGGATAATCAAAGAAGCCTTTTATATCGCGAATTCTGGCAGACCCGGGCCTGTACTCATCGACATGCCCAAGGATATGGTTGCCAGAAAAATTGAGTATAAGCCGACAACAGAGGTAAAGCTCAAGGCATACAACCCCACATACAACCCGAACAAGAGGCAGTTGCAGAGAGTTATCAAGCTTATAGAAGGTGCAAAACGGCCTTTGATTTTTGCTGGCGGAGGTGTATCTCTTTCAAAAGCTTCTTCTGAACTTACAGAATTTGCGAGAAAAGCTCAAATTCCGGTCACAGCATCTTTAATGGGACTGGGTGTTTTTCCGGCATCTGACCCATTATGGCTCGGAATGCTCGGAATGCATGGAACGTATCGTGCCAATATGTGTACTGGAGAATGTGATCTTTTAATCGGTATCGGGGTCAGATTCGATGACCGGGTTACGGGAAAAACCGATTCGTTTGCTTCCCAGGCAGATATCGTACATATAGATATTGACCCCACATCCATCAGGAAGAACATCCCGGTCAGTGTACCTGTCGTGGGAGACTGCAAGATCAGTTTGCAGAAGCTCAATTCTATGATGGACGGACAGCTTGATTTAAGCGGAGTGGCTGAAAATCGCAAAGAATGGTTTGACCATATCGTGTCATGGAAGAGTACCCGGCCCCTCGATTATGAGCAGACCGATGTAATAAAGCCGCAGTTTGTGGTCGAAAAACTCTATGAACTGACAAAAGGCGAGGCCATTGTAACCACCGAAGTAGGGCAGAATCAGATGTGGTCGGCTCAGTTTTATCATTTTGAAAAACCCGGACATTTCATCACTTCCGGCGGACTCGGATGTATGGGATTCGGACTTCCTGCCGCTATAGGCGCACAGGTAGCATGTCCTGACATGCTTGTAGTAGATGTGGCAGGAGACGGAAGCATACAGATGAACAGCCAGGAATTTGCCACTGCTGTGCAGCACAGATTACCGGTAAAAGTCGTTATTTTGAACAACGGTTATCTTGGCATGGTTCGGCAGTGGCAGGAACTCTTTTATGATAAGTGTTATGCCAGTACGAATATGGAGCATGCCCCTGATTTTGTAAAGCTGGCGGAAGCTTACGGTGCTGTAGGTCTTCGCGCTGCAAAACCTGAAGAAGTTGAAGATGTCCTGAGAGAGGGCCTTTTTTCACCCCACACGGTAATCATGGACTTTGTGGTGGAAAGAGAAGAAAGTGTCTATCCTATGGTGCCTGCCGGCGCTCCAATAACTGACATGCTGCTGGTCTGATAAAGAAAGGATATCGAAATGAAGGAAGAACATATTTTTTCCATGCTGGTGGATAATCAGCCAGGTGTCCTGTCCAGAATAGTCGGCCTTTTTAGCGGCCGGGGGTTCAATATCGAAAGCCTCAATGTGGCTGTCACATGCGAACCCAACATTTCCAGGATTACCATAATGACAAAGGCCAACAAGCCTATTGTGGAACAGATCGAAAAACAGTTAAACAAGCTCGTCAACGTGATAAAAATCCGGGATCTTACAGGCCCGGACTCGGTAAAACGCGAAATGGCTTTGATCTGTGTCAATGCCAGGCCCGAAAACAAAGCAGAAATTTTGAGGATAGTTGATATCTTCAGATGCAAGGTCGTGGATGTCGGAACCGAACATTACACAATAGAAGTGACCGGCGATGAGGGCAAGATGAAAGCCATTTTGTCTTTGTTAAAACATTTCGGAGTCAAGAAAATTGCCAGAACAGGCATAATCGCACTGTTCAGGGAACCCAAATAAGGGATTATACACAAAAAGGAGAGAAAAGTGGCAGTAATAGATTTTGGCGGAACCAAAGAAGAAGTCGTGACATCAGAAGAATTTTCTCTGGAAAAAGCCAGAGAAATTTTAAAAGACGAAGTAATAGCTATTCTGGGTTATGGAGTGCAGGGTCCCGGACAGGCATTGAACATGAAAGACAACGGATTTCAGGTAATAGTGGGCCAGCGTGAAGGCACACAATCCTGGGAAAAAGCCATAGCCGACGGATTCGTACCTGGCGAAACTCTGTTTCCCATAAAAGAAGCCGCTCAAAAAGGAACAGTAGTTCAGTACCTGCTTTCCGATGCTGGCCAGGTTGCTACATGGCCTATGATAAAAGAATGTCTCAATCCTGGTGATGCTCTTTATTTTTCACATGGTTTCGGCATTGTTTATAAGGAACAGACCGGTATCGTGCCTCCTGATAACGTGGATGTTATCCTTGTTGCGCCAAAAGGCTCTGGAAAAACCGTCAGGACAAATTTTCTCGATGGTTCCGGCATCAACTCAAGCTTTGCGATTTTCCAGGACTCTACAGGAAAAGCCAAAGAAAGAACAATCGCTCTTGGTATAGCCATTGGTTCGGGATATCTTTTTCCCACAACATTCAAAAATGAAGTTTTGAGCGATCTTACCGGAGAGCGCGGCGTACTTATGGGATGTCTTGCCGGTGTCATGGAAGCCCAGTACAATCTTTTGAGAAAACATGGCCATTCTCCCAGCGAGTCTTTTAACGAAACCGTGGAAGAACTGACCCAGAGTCTGATCCGACTCGTTGCACAAAATGGTATGGACTGGATGTTCGGCAATTGCTCTACCACAGCCCAGAGAGGGGCTCTGGACTGGGCACCCAAGTTTCGGGATGCGGTAGTTCCGGTTTTTGATGATCTGTACGAAAGTGTACAGAATGGTACGGAAACAAAACGGACTCTTGACAGAAACAGCGCCCCGGATTATCGGGAAAGGCTGGAAGAAGAATTGTCTGTTATAAGGAATTCCGAAATGTGGCGAACAGGTGCCGCGGTTCGGGCACTGCGACCTGAAAACCGTGAAAAAAAATAAAAAAGAAATCGCCGGAAATAACTTCCGGCGTTCAAAGGAGATATAAAATGGAACCCGTGCTGTTATACGATACCACCCTAAGAGATGGAACCCAGGGAGAAGATATTAGTTTTACGGCGAAAGAAAAGATAAAAATCGCTATCAAACTGGATGACATCGGTATTCATTATATTGAGGGCGGATGGCCGGGTTCCAATCCCAGGGATAAAAAGTTTTTCGAGCTTGCAAAAAATGTCGAATTTAAGAACGCGAAAATCACGGCTTTCGGCTCTACCAGAAAACCCAATATTGCAGTAGAACTCGATCCGAACTTAAATGCCATACTCGAAAGCGGTACACCGGTTGTGGCTATATTCGGAAAAACCTGGGATCTTCATGTACAGATAATGGATAACACCCTGGATGAAAACCTTGCCATGATAGAAGAGAGCGTAGCTTTCTTGAAATCAAAAGGCCGTGAGGTCATTTATGACGCGGAACATTTTTTCGACGGATATAAAGACAATCCCGAATATGCCGTGAAAACTCTTGTAGGCGCAGCAGGCAGCGGTGCGGATTTTCTGGTACTCTGCGATACAAACGGCGGAACCATGACTTTTGATCTTGAAAGGATAGTACGCGAGGTCAAAGCGAGCCTTGAAAAAGAGCTGAGTCCGGACAAAATAAAGATCGGGATTCATACTCATAATGACTGCGGCATGGCTGTGGGCAATTCGATCACGGCTGTTAATGCTGGTGCTGTCATGGTTCAGGGTACGATAAACGGGTATGGCGAACGCTGCGGCAACGCTGATCTCACTTCGGTCATACCAAATCTTTGCTGCAAGATGGGCATAGAGTGCATTTCACCTGAAAATCTGAAGAAAATGCAGAAATTATCGAGATTTATCAGTGAAACAGCGAATATGATTCCTGTAAATCAAAGACCATTTGTAGGAAAAAGCGCTTTCGCACACAAGGGCGGAATTCACGTAAGTGCCATCATAAAGGAACCAAAAGCATACGAACACATGGTTCCTGGACTAGTGGGCAACGAGCGCAGAGTTCTTGTTTCAGATCTTTCCGGAAAGAGTAATGTTGAATACAAAGCAAAAGAACTCGGTATGGATCTTGGCGGAAACGGTTTTGACAGCCGTAAAATCGTATCTGAGATAAAAAAGATGGAACAGGACGGCTACCAGTTTGATGCGGCTGACGGCAGCTTCAGAATCATGGTGGAAAAATTTACTAAACAGTTTGAACCGGTTTTCGAGTTGAAATCATTTCGTGTGACCATAGAAAAAGATATGGACAGGCCATGTACCGCTCATGCCACGATAAAAATTGGAGTAGATGATAAAGACGAAATAACAGCAGCCGAAGGCGACGGTCCGGTAAGCGCACTCGATAATGCCTTGAGAAAAGCTTTAGGCCAATTCTATCCAAATCTGGAGAGCATGAAACTGGTGGACTTCAAGGTGCGGGTTATCGACGGGCGAGATGGGACAGCAGCAAAAGTTCGAGTTCTGATCGAATCACGGGATCAGGACCGGATATGGTCAACTATCGGAGTGTCAGAAGATATTATCGAAGCCAGTTGGCAGGCCCTGGCAGATAGTTTTCATTACAAGCTGGCCCATCCTTCCCATACCAACGGTAACGGCAACGGTACGGACTGGATCAATGGAATGTCAGCCGGTTAAAAAACGGTAGGGCGGGGTTCCGCCCCCGCCGAAAGATGGCGGGGACGGAACCCCGCCCTGCCATATGGTATTTTATTTATTTGGAAAATTTTTACCCTGAACGACAACCGAAAGGATAAAATATTTTGATTGATAATGTGAGGAATAACGCCGCAGGACAATTGCTCTGGCATGTCCTGCGGCCCATGCTTGACGAAAGTTTTGCTCGCTAATCATAATCATTTACAATAACACAAACAAGGAGCGAAACTATGAGTGACAGAGTCTATATTTTTGATACTACATTGAGAGACGGCGAACAATCTCCGGGTGCGAGTATGAACATCGCCGAGAAACTGAGACTGGCGACCAAGCTTGAAGCTTTGGGTGTGGATGTGATAGAGGCAGGTTTTCCAGCAGCTTCCGAAGGGGATTTTGAAGCGGTTTCACAGATAGCGAAAAAAATAAAAAATTCGGAAGTAGCAGGACTGGCAAGGGCAACAAAAGAGGATATCGACAGGGCATGGGGAGCAGTTCAATACGCTGCCAGGCCAAAAATTCATACATTTATCGCAACATCCGATATTCATCTGAAATACAAGCTCGACATGAGCAGGGAACAGGTAATAGAACATGCTGTTGAGGCTGTAAGATATGCTAAATCTCTGACCGACAATGTCGAGTTTTCAGCAGAAGACGGCTCTCGCAGCGATCCAGATTATCTTTGCAAAGTATTCGAAGCAGCAATTGCTGCTGGAGCAACTGTTGTAAACCTGCCGGACACTGTGGGCTATGCTATCCCGGAAGAATTCGGAAGTATGGTAAAATACGTGATAGCCAACACTCCCAATATCGGCAAAGCCATTTTGAGTGTTCACTGTCATAACGATCTGGGGCTGGCAACTGCCAATACAATAGCTGCCATAGGTGCAGGTGCAAGACAGGCCGAAGTCACGATAAACGGCATTGGCGAACGAGCAGGAAATACTTCTCTGGAAGAAGTGGTGATGGCTATTCATACCCGGCGCAATTTCCTGCCGGTCGAAACAAATATAAAAACCGAAAGTATATATCCTTCAAGCAGGCTGGTTTCCATGATCACCGGTATCATGGTGCAGCCCAACAAGGCTATAGTAGGCGCTAACGCTTTTGCCCACGAAGCAGGTATTCATCAGGATGGAATGCTCAAAAATCCCATGACTTACGAGATCATGAAACCGGAAACCGTGGGCCTGACAGCAAGCAAGCTGATTCTGGGCAAACATTCAGGCCGTCACGCACTGCGATCCCATCTCACAGATATGGGTTATGACCTCTCAAGTGAAGAACTGGATGTGGTATTCACGAAATTCAAGAATCTGGCAGACAGAAAAAAACATGTAATGGACGAAGATCTGGAAGCCATAATTGCCGAGGGTATTCTCCGAACAACAGATGTCTTCAAACTGGAATATCTGCAGGTTACCGCAGGCACAACAGTTCTGCCAATGGCCAGCGTTAAATTGAGCATAAAAGGTAGATCCGTCAAAGAGGCGAGTTACGGAAACGGGCCTATTGATGCCACGTTCAATACAATCAAGAAGCTGGCGGACTCGGACTCGGAACTTTTAAGATTTTCCATTTCTGCTCTCACCGGCGGAACAGATGCCCAGGGCGAGGTAACTGTCCGACTCAAGGAAAACGGTCTGATAGCACTGGGTAAGGGGTCTGATCCTGATATCATAACAGCGAGCGCTCTGGCATTCGTAAATGGGTTGAACCGCCTGGAATATCTCAGGGACAATCCTTTGAGACACGAATAAGTTATAATATCCATATTCGCAAGTCTTTGTATTAATGTAAGTACCTGATCATATATTATTTAACAATCCGTAGGGGCAATCCCTTGTGGTTGCCCTTTGCTGAAAATACAAAATGTTCCGTTTTCAAACAGGGCAACCACAAGGGATTCAGGGCAACCACAAGGGATTGCCCCTACGAAAATATTAAAAAAATTATTGGTCGGGTACTTATCAGTTCCAATCATAAGGGCGGCTTTTCTGCTGCCCTTTTAAATTCTCGCTGAGATTATTCTCATGATTTTCGAAAACATTTAATGCTGAAAATGAATTAAACCACATCGGACTTTTGTTTATGAACAGTTTGCTGTGGATGTGGATCTATCAAACATACCATTCAATTGGATTTTTTCTTCAATTTTTCCAGATGTTTTTCAATTTCACTGATAGAAAGCCCCTTCAAACGATCTTCCGGCTTCAACACTTTAGCGATATCTTCCGGCTTCAACGCTTTAGCGATATCTTCCGGCTTGAATGCTTTAGCGATGTCTTCTGGCTTGAATGCTTTAGCGATATCTTCCGGCTTGAATTTTTTAGCCAGAACTTCAAGGTTGAATTTTTTGCCTATGTCGTCCAAAGTTATGCCTGCCCAGAAGAGATGATCGAACTGCCTTCCGAGTTCCAGGACTTTCTCAGGTGTTAATTCGCCTTTCATGTCATAACCTCCCGTGTCGAACCAGTAATTCAGCAGCCCTTTCAGGAACCGCTGAAGCTTGTGATTAAAAAAATGAATGCGTCTTTCCTTAAATGCTTCATATGCTGCCCGTTTTTCTTTCAGCCGACTGGCAAACACCTTGAAAAGGATATTGTGCTGGCTGTTTGAAAGTTCATTCAGTAAAATCAAAAGGATACCATCAATCAAAACATTCCGGCTCCGGTATACCCCCGAGTGTTTTGTTGGTTCATATCCGAATCGTGCCAATGTCGTTTTCAGGGGGGTTTTGGAACTGATCAAAAATGTCCGAACATCCTCTTCTTTCAGTTCCCGGGGCATTCTATAATAATGATCATAGAATGCGGTCTGGAGAATTGCACGTTTATTGACGGATTCTGTATATTTGAACTCCAGTAGAACATGGGATGCACTGACATCCCTGATACCGTCCGGCAGGCGCTCTCTCTGCTCTTCGGACCATGTTTCCTGTTGTTCACTTCTCAACAGCAGGATATCCGCTTTTGGAGGTTTGCTCATCACCGAAACATCGGTTTCCACTGTAATTCCGACCGGAACCAGAAGTTCCTCAAGCATTTGTCCCAGCAATTCATGCCATATGGTTTTGCTTTCGTTGTCTGACATTTGTTTTTTCGCCCCTTTTGCACAGTTTTTCTTTATTTTACCATATCAAATTTCTCAATGCAAAATGTTTTTTCAAGTGAAAACGCATTCAGAAATTTACCACATCGCCGGATATGGTGATTCATATCTGCCAGTTGGAACGATATTGACTCTTCGGACTGATTCTGGGATACTCATTATTATAACAGGCATGACAGACACCAAAGTCTTTTGCCCATGCAAAAACAAACGAAACCGGAACTCGGTTTACGGAGGAAATCATGAGTGCTTTACAGGCATTGCAGGCATTGTCCCAAAATGATCATGTATATCGTGAAAAAGATGAAGAGTCTCCCTTTGTGGAAAATGAACTTTCCAAAGACGGGCTGGCTGTGTCAGAGGCCGAATATTGGAAAAAATATCACCATGATCCTGATTTCACTTATGAATGGAACAACGGTTACCTGGAGGAGAGACCTAAGTCAGATGTCAAAGGATGGAGAGTTTATCGGTGGTTTTGGGGTATTCTGGAAAGTTATTTTCCAACATTTCCTATCGGTGAAATCTTTGGCCTGGACATCGGCTTTCGCCTGGCACTTCCCCATAAAACCAGCATCCGAAAACCGGATCTTTCGGTGATTCTGGATAGTAACCCGGTAGCGATTGACGGAAATGACAGCACATATTCCGGCACATTCGATCTGTGCGTCGAGTCATTGTCCCACTTCGCTCTGAAGGAAATAAAGCGGGATACGGTTGACAAGAAAAAAGAATACGAGGGAATTGGCGTACGGGAATATTACATTCTGGATGCCCGAAAATCTCACACCGCATTTTATGGACTCGATAAAAACGGAAAATATAAAAACATCGATACAAAAGGGATTGTAAAGTCCACCACCCTTCCGGGCTTCCAGTTTCGGATTTCCGACCTGTATCGACAGCCTCCTTTGGATGAACTGGTCAATGATGATATTTATCGCGATTATGTAATGCAAGCTTATAAAAAGGAAAAACAACGGGCTGACAACGCTGAACAGCAGGCTGAAAAGGAAAAACAGGAGAAAGAAAAGGAAAAACAACGGGCTGACAGTGCGGAACAACGGGCTGACAGTGCGAAACAACGGGCTGATAAAGAAAAACACCGGGCTGAACAATTGGCGGCAAAACTGAGAGCATTGGGTGTCGATGTTTGATTTTCAATCAATGATCGAAAGTGCGATTCAATGGATGCCAATACAACCATCAACCACTGAAGACTTACGCCCTTCCGCTCATTTCCGGACCTCTGCTTGGGAACACTTGGAAATTTATTGACAAATCGGCGGGTTTCGGATACTGATTCGGCATTGAATTCATGTCATATGCAGATGATGACGATAACATCGCACGGTATCAGTCCGAGCTTAAAAAAGACGAAACCTCCGGTTTTGGATGGGTTTTGGAAAGATATGGAAATTATGCACAAAATTGCAAAAGTTTACAGGAAGGTAAGCATGAAAAACCAGCCGAGCGATTTTGCCTACTGGCAGAGCAGAAGCTTTGAGGAGCGACTGGCCTGCCTGGAAGAGATCAGACAGGAATATCATGGATGGAAAGATAATACTGAACAGAGACTTCAGCGAATTTATACAATCGTTAAACGATAATAAAGTCCGCTATCTCATTATCGGACTCGACTATCAAGTTTTTAAAGCTTGACAACACAATTCAGGTTTATTGAAAAAAATAGCCATTACATTTTATATTGCAGCGCAGGAGTAGGCTGTAATCTCCCCAAGTCCCTTCCCACCATATGTT
>JAUCGE010000185.1 GCA_030377965.1 Desulfobacterales bacterium HSG16 | reverse complement strand
CTGCTGTTCTTTTTTTCTGCATTATAATCGGGGCTGTTGCTCAAACAAAATTCTGCTCTTACGAACCTTCAAGGATACTTACAGATCGGCATGGAAGATATCTGGCGCATCTAAGGGCTAAGGAAGATGCTGGATACGGATACTGGCCGGTAAATCAAATACCTGAACGAGTGGCTGCTGCTACATTGGCAATTGAAGACCACAGATTTTATTCGCATCCGGGGATAGATCCTGTCGCTGTTTTGCGCGCTGTCTGGCAGAATTTAAGCAGCAGTCGTCGGATATCAGGGGCTTCGACTTTGGCCATGCAGGTGGCAAGAATGCAGAATCCTGGGAGACGTACATATTTTCGAAAATCTGTGGAGGCTGTTACAGCCGTTTTTCTGACATTGCGCTTTGGTCGGAAAGAGGTATTGAAACAATATCTTGCACTCGTGCCATATGGAAACGATATTCATGGCATAGCCTGTGCTGCCCGATTTTATCTGGACAGACCTGTTGCAGATCTTAGCTGGGCGCAAATCGCGTTTTTATCTGCCATCCCCCAGGCTCCATCGAAAATGAATCCTTATAAAATTAAAGGCAGGTGGCGGGCAAGAGCGAGAGGAAATCGTATTTTATCAGCTATTTATAAAAAGGGGCTTATAACGGATGCTGAATACTCTCTTGCACGGAACCAGCTTGCGGTCTTAAAAGTTTCAGAGCCTAAAAAGCGGCCTGAAACTGCGATACATGCCATTCTCAACATGAAAAACATGCCTCCTGATGGAAAAAATTCAAAAGGAAAATACCTGACCAGGACAAGCATTGATCTTGATCTTCAGGAGAAAATCAGTCTTATGGCCCACACCATGATTGAGCGGTGGGAAAAAAAGGGAGCTGACAACTTAGCGATTATTATAACAGATCGTAAAAACAGGGAAATACTTGCATGGATCGGATCAAGAGGTTATTTTTCCACACAGGCTGGAGCCATAGATTTCTGTAAGATTCCAAGATCGTCAGGCTCTACCTTAAAGCCTTTTATTTATGCATATTGCCTGGACAACGATATTTTGACTCCTGCTGCTATAGTAGATGATCTACCATTGGCTACGTCGGCTGTTCAAAATGCTGATAATGCTTTTTCAGGCCCTCTGCTGCCGCGACAGGCTCTTGCCAACTCTCGAAACGTACCTGCCGTTAATCTGGTTCAAAAGGCAGGGTTAAACCAGACCTGGTTTTTCTTCCGGGATGTGGGGCTTCATGCATCGAATTTTCCTGCAAGAAATCTGGGACTGGGCATTGCTATCGGAGCATTGCCTGTAACACTCGAAAGGTTGGTGAGAGCTTACGGCGCTTTGGCTGATGACGGGATTTTAAGAGATTTGAAATGGTATCCGGATACAAGATCGAAATCGGGACAGCAGAAAATCTCAAAGGGTGTTTCCCGGCAGATTGCCCTGTTTCTGTCAGACCCTCTTGCAAGACTTCCTGCGTTTCCACGAATGGGTACAACCGAATTTCCTTTTCCCGCTGGTATAAAGACAGGAACTTCCCAGGGATATCGGGATGCGTGGGCAGTCGGGTGGTCGAACAGATATATGACAGGAGTATGGTGCGGAAGAGCTGACAACAGGCCCACTGACCGCCTGTCAGGAGCTGGCAGTGCTGCCAGACTGGTGCAAAAAATTCTGATGCATCTTCACAAAGATCAGGCATCGGGCATGGACGATCTCAATTTTGCGCCGCCCGAAGGATATCAAAGAGTGGATATCTGTGCATATTCCGGGAAAAAAGCCGGGGCTTATTGCCGACGGACGTTTGGCGAATATTTTACGCCCTCGGAAATACCATTACCCGACGACACATGCAGTATGGCGGCTGTTGACAGAAGAAACGGCCTGCTGGCAACGCCCTGGACACCAGAAGAGATGAAAGAATACCGAACTTTCGTGGATCTCGCTCCCCGGTACAGGCAATGGCAGGCTGCCGCAGGATTACGTTCAAAACCTGTAATGCTGAGTCAACTGGATATGCCTTCTGAAGCAGCCCGGCAGTCGAACCAGTATCCCACAGGGCAATATGATCTGTCAGGGACAAAGCCTGTTGCCATAGTCATACAGTCGCCTGCAAACGGAGCGCGTATCCTCAATAATCCGGAAGCTCCGCCGAGTATGAACAGCATAGCTTTAAGGGCTGTCACCGATCCACAGGTATCACAGGTACTATGGTATGTGGATGGAAAACCCTTCAAGCTTGCGGCCATGCCGTCTCCTGTCAGATGGCCCTTAAAAAAAGGGCTTCATCGGTTTCAGGCGAGGCTGCCTTTCAGAGACGAAATGTCTGACACAGTCAAGATAACAGTTGAATGAGAAGATATGAGAAAAAATGATAGAACAGGAAATCAGGCAAGAAGAATCCGGTCGGAAGAAAACTCTTCTCCCTGGATTTCGTAAAAACGTGCAACCAGGTCTTCTACTGTATAGCTCTTTTTTTCCTCATCTGATATATCAAGAATAATCTGGCCCCTGTGGAGCATGATAAGTCGGTTTCCCAGGTTCAGCGCATGATGCATGTTATGGGTTACCATCAGAGTTGTAAATTTGTGTTCCTTTACCATGTTACGGGTCAAATCCAGAATCTGATGGGCGGTTTTAGGATCAAGGGCTGCCGTATGTTCATCAAGAAGAAGAATCTCCGGCCTTACAATTGTGGCCATGAGCATGGTCAGGGCCTGGCGCTGGCCGCCTGACAAAAGCCCGACGCTGTCTTTCAGTCTGTCCTCAAGACCTAATCCCAATGGTTTTAATGCTTGAGAAAAGCGGCTTCGATCTTTTGATCTGACTCCTCTGCCAAGCCCTCTTTTTGCACCTCTTTTAGCAGCTAAAGCCATATTCTGTTCTATGCTCAATTCAGCACAGGTTCCGAGCAGAGGATCTTGAAACACTCGGCCAACAAACGCTGCCCGCCTGTATTCTGCCCATGTAGTGATATCCTGTTCTTTTAAAAGAATTTTGCCTTTGTCAGGAAAAAAAGAGCCTGCAATGCAGTTCAGTAAAGTCGATTTTCCCGCACCGTTTGAACCTATGACAGTGATGAAATCTCCATCATCTACATTGAGGCTCAGATCATTCAGTGCAAGTACCTGGTTGACACTGCCCTGATGAAAATATTTTGTCAGATTTTTTAAATTAATCATACTGTTTCAATCTGTTCTACAGTCTTTTGGGCATCAGCTTTGCCTTGATTTTTGGAGCGGTCAAAGCCGCTATAACCAGAAGTGCGGTTATAAGATTCAAGTCTGAAGGAGTAAATGAAAATTTTCCCCATTTGAGTCCGAGTGCCAGGGCTATGGTCAGCCTGTAAATGATAGACCCGCCAAGGGCAGCAATACATGCCCGCACCACGCTGTGATTGCCAAAAACCGTTTCTCCCACGATAACCGAAGCCAGGCCGGCTACAATGGTTCCAACACCCATATTGACATCTGAAGCACCCTGATTCTGGGCAACCAGAGCGCCGCTCAATGCAACCAGAGCGTTGGACAGGCCGACTCCTGTAATGATCACGAAATGTGTATTGACTCCCTGACTTATGATCATCCTGGGATTGTTACCTGCAGCCTGCATGCACAAACCAAATTCCGTATGCAGAAACCATATTATCATACCGGTGACTGCAACTGAGATTATCCCGAAAATAATGGGAGCAGCAAGATATCCGGGAATTCCGGCATTGATCAGAGGATCAATCACGATATCTTTACCGAGGAGGGACACATTAGGTCCGCCCATTATCCTGATATTGATCGAATAAAGAGCGATCATGGTCAAAATCGAGGCAAGCAGATGGAGTATTTTCAGCTTTGTATTTAAGACAGCTGTCACCATGCCTGCCAGAAAACCTGCTCCCATAGCAAGAAAGCAGGAAAAAAATGGATCAATCCCGTATCCTACAGCCACCGCAGACACAGAAGCACCCAGAGGCAGGCTGCCGTCCACTGTAAGATCCGGAAAATCGAGTACCCTGAAGGTAAGATAAACCCCCAGAACCATAATTCCATATACAAAGCCCTGTTCGACAGCGCCCATGAAGGCATACATATTCATAAACATAAATCATATCCGCTTTATTCGTAAACTATCGATAAACCTTGTCCGCAGCAGAAAGCAAAAGCTCTGGCACAATCACACCCATAAGCTTTGCATATTTTAAATTGATATGCAGTTGAAGCTCTCTTTGTGTCTCCACAGGTGTTTTACCAGCTTTTGCACCGTTTAAAATCCGCAGAGCCATGTCTCCAGTCTGATAACCATGTTTATAATAATCAAATCCCATTGCAGCGACAGCTCCCCTTGCTACGGAATCCACATCAGCGCAGAACAGAGGTAATTTGTTTTGACTACAGACCTTGATAGCCGATTCCAGAGCTGAAACTACAGTGTTGTCTGTGGGAACGAAAACAGCATCCACTCTTCCCACAAGACTTTTGGCAGCCTGGTAAACTTCGCTCGATTTGGATATGGTTCCGTCTGTCACCGTAAAACCCAGTTTTTTACCTTCTTTCCTGATCATTTCCACTGTTTTTTTCGAATTGGCTTCTCCAGAATTATACAAAACTCCCAGATTTTTCAGATTCGGCAAAAATGTTTTCAGCATCTTCATATGTTTATCCACGGGAAGCAGATCGGAAACACCGGTGATATTTTTTCCCGGATGCTCCAGATCCTTTACAAGACCTGCGCTGATCGGATCGGTGACAGCAGTGAAAAGAAAAGGAGTATTCTGCATTTGAGGTGCTTTTTTCAGGGCCTGAGCAATCGCCTGGGAAGTGGGAGTTGCAATGGCTAAGATCAAATCAGGGCTTTCGCCCATTATCTGACTTGCTATCTGGTTTGCTGTTGCCATGTTGGCCTGGGCATTGTGTATTGAATATATAACTTCTATCTGTTTTCCTTTCATATAGTTTTGAAATCCCTTCAAAACTGCATCAAGGGCAGGGTGTTCGACAAACTGACTGACGGATATTTTGAAAGATGTCTTTGATTCTGCGTTTACCCCGGACGCTGGCATCAGAGGTGCAAGCATCAAAACTATCATGGTTACAAAAAAGGCTTTTTTCATAAATAAATCTCCTTATTTAAGTTTTTGTTCGATTCTTTGGATATCTTCAGGCAAATCCACCTCAGGCGAGTCGAATTCGCTTACAATCACCCGGATTTTGTACCCGTGTTCGATGGCTCTCAATTGTTCCAGTTTTTCGATCTGTTCCAGTTTTCCAGAAGGCAGTTCATTAAAAAGTTCGAGAAAATCTCTGGTATATGCATAAACTCCGAGGTGTTTGTACGTATCAAAATTTGAACCAGCATCTCTTTCACACGGAATAGGGGATCTTGAAAAATAGAGTGCATTGCCAGCAAGGTCTGAGACAACTTTGACATCCTTGGGATTGCTTATTTCAGAAGGGTCAGTGATTTTATAGGACAGAGTGGTCATCTCAGGCTTGTTTTCCTCAAAAAAGGGGGCAACCACATCATCAAGACACCTGTAATCGAGAAGAGGCTGATCTCCCTGGACATTGACAACAATATCATTGCTGTCCAGGCCCAGTTTTTTCGCAGCTTCGGCAACCCGGTCACTGCCTGAGCGGTTATCTTCGGATGTCATCACTACCTTTCCACCAAAATTCTCAACAGCCTTTCTGATACGATCATCATCGGTTGCAACCCACACACCAGTGATTCGCTCTGCCTTTATGGCACTTTCGTAAACCATCTGGATCATAGGCTTATCGCAGATCAAAGCAAGGGGTTTTCCTGCAAAACGCGTGGAGCCATATCTGGAAGGAATAATAACAACAGTATTCATATTATCCGGCCATCCTTTTTTTATCGTATTAGCAATTAACAAACACCGGCCCATACCGGTCATGTCCATATAGACCAATAAGCGGTCTTTAATCAAGAGCTTTCATGGCACTCGATTTTGTTTATTTACCTGATCGCCATGCGCTTTTATTCTACCCTGCGTGGAGTAAAAACTTTTGGCTTAAGTGTGAATAGAGAGATGAAGGATGCCGCGTTCTTTATCTTTTTAGCTTATTCAATCCAGAGTTTCCATAACTCTTTTGACCAGAAGGCGGGAGCAGTTTCTGATATTGTCTTCCGTATAAAGCTTGAACTCATCTTTGTAGCAATCATTGAAAATTGTATCTGCTATTTCATCTTCGTCTTTGCCCTTCTTTTTTGCTTCTGTGATCATATTATACAGATCATATGTGGCATTTCGGGATTCATGAAAGGCTTTTTTGACGTTATCTCCGAAAACAGGACATTGATGTGCTATGCCTAAAATAGATGGTCTGCATGATTCCAGATAGTCCAAAGTCGTCAGATAATCTTTATACCCGGTAAAGAAAATAGGGAGAAAACCGCGTCCTGGAAAATGAAATCCCAAAGAATCGGATAATATCAGGGCCTTGATTGCAGGGATGTTGACCACTATATTTCCTGGTGAATGACCTTTTACGTTCACGCATTCGATCATGATATCACCAAGATCTATCTGCTGTTTTTTTGAAACTGCCATATGATCATCAGGAAAAAAAGGTTTTTCTATGGGAAGGCGTCCGGGTCTGATACCTCTTTCTTCAAGCATTTGTGCCATATAACGGTCTTCTTTTATCATCACATCGGCTGCTTTGGGATGATTGACAAATTGTTCAGCACCTTCTCCTGCCACCACACATGCGTCGGGAAACCTGTGACAAAGAGCTTCAAGACCGGTTACATGATCGGTATGGGGATGGCTTACAATCAGATAATCGGGAGATTCATTCATGTCTTCAAGCTGGGATATGACAGTATCAGCAATAGCGGAAATTCCAACTTCTATGAGTGCTGATGATTTTCTGCCCTTTACGAGGTACAGGTTGAAATAATAATTACCCAGTACCCATAAGTTTTCTTCAATCTTCATGGGGAAATTTTGAGGTATATCCATTTTGATCTCCATTTTGATCTCCATATTTTTATCAATCTGTTGTAATTGTCGGATAATTTTTAATATCCGGCCAGTAT
>JAUCGE010000184.1 GCA_030377965.1 Desulfobacterales bacterium HSG16 | reverse complement strand
GAACAGATCATGAATTACTAAAAAAATCAAGAACAAAATTCACAAAGACCGACAAAAAAAATCTTGGGTCAGGCATCATGAACTCTGAAACATTCATATAGGCTGGGTTGAGGAACAGAGTCCAACACCAGAGCATCTGCCATATGCACATAAAGCAGATGGGACGTATGTTGGCTACAACTAATTTTGACCAATCAGCAAATAACGTATATTGACACAAAACCGGCTTATCACTCGTCTTCCTTCAGCTCTTCCAGAGCTGTAAGCGGGCCTAGGACAAAAAGAATATCACCCTCGTTTACAACATAATTTGCCGTGGGAATCATCATCATTTTTTCTGTGACAAACTCTTTGATCGCCAGAATCTGCACTCCGTATTTATTGATCAGGTTCAAATCTTTCAAGGCTTTGTTCAGAAAACTTGCAGGTGGAGACAACTCGATAATGGAGTATCCTTCCATAAAAGGCAGGTAATCGATCACATTGGGATTGTTCAGGCGGTCTGCCAGTGAAAACGCAGTGTCTTTTTCTGGAAAGAAAACCTTGTGAACCCCTATTTTATTCAGGATACGCCCATGTGCCTCGCTTATGGCCATTGCATAGATTTCGCTTATGCCAAGATCGATCAGGTTCAAGGTCGCAAGTATGGAATTACTCAGGACAGACCCGATGCATACTATTACAACATCCATATCTTCCAGCCCTAGTTCGGCAGCGGCTTTGGGATCTGCGATATCTGCTACTACTGCCTGACTTACATAGTCTCGTATTTCCTGAACCACCGCAGATTTCTTGTCAATAGCAAGTACATCGTGGTTTTTTTCATAAAGACGGGTTGCAAGGTAAGAGCCAAAATTGCCCAGTCCGATAATTGCATATTGTTTCATGATATTATTATCCGATCATAATATTTTCTTCCGCATGATAAACGCGGGATATTTTTTCCCTGCTGATTGCAATAGCGATCACCAGGGGGCCGAGCCTGCCTATAAACATTATCATAGAGATGATAAGCTTTCCGGTTGACGACAGGCTGCTCGTTATACCGGTGGATAAACCGGCTGTTCCGAAAGCGCTTGTGACCTCGAAAAACAATTCCAGAAATTTTCCCCGTGTGGAAGCCTGGGCCAGACCAGACAACTCGCTCATGAGAAGGGCCATTGTTGCAGCTACTACGATGAACATGCCTGTCATTACAAGACTCATAGCTTTTCCAATACTGGCTTCGGGAATAGTTCTGTTGAATATTTTAGGCCGTTTTCTTCCCATGAGACGCGATATGCCGAGAACCGAAAGGCTGGCAAAAGTTGTGGTTTTGATACCGCCTCCGCAGGAACCGGGACATGCACCGATAAACATCAATATGATAATCAGGAAAAGCGTTTCGCTTGCCATACTTTCCAGAGGCAGAGAATTAAAACCTGCGGTTCTGGTATTTACAGCCTGGAAAAAAGATGCCAGAAAACGGTCGAAAAAAGGAAGAGATGATAAAGTATAGTTCCATTCTGTTATAAGGATCAAAATCGTGCTTGCAGCCAGGAGGATGGCAGTAGTGGATATAGCTAACTTTGAGTGAAAGCTTAAACGCGCCCAGCCCGGATTTCCAGTCTGGCTTTTTTCTGTAAAATGTCTTTTCAATTCGGAAATCACAACAAAACCAATACCTCCGAAGATTATGAGAAAGCACAGCACAAGATTTAAAAGCCAGTCACCTTTATAATGGAGAAAGCTGTCTGAGAACAGGGAAAAACCAGCGTTACAGAATGCGCTTACAGAATGAAAGAGTGCATAATAAAAGGCATCAACTCCGCCATAATCCCTCAAAAAAAGGAAATTCATTATAACCAGCCCGATTCCTTCTATAATGAGAGTGAACAGAAAAACCTCTTTTATTACGGAATTTATACTTACATCCCCGCTGTTGGTGAATGTATCTTTGATTCCCATTTTTCCGGAAAGACTCAATCTTCTGCCGGCCATCATGAGAAACAAAGTGGAGAGCGTCATTATTCCTATTCCGCCTGTCTGGATCAGAATCATGATAACGATCTGTCCGAACAAGCTGAAACTTTTTCCTGTATCGACTACTGCCAGCCCTGTAACACAGCCTGCGGAAGTGGCGGTGAACAATGCGTCGATAAAGCCGAGACTCTCTGAAGTTGATGCAGCAGGCAGCATCAGCAGTGCTGTTCCTATGGCAATCAGAGCTGCAAATCCAAGGATCGAAACACGGGCAGGTGAACGGGAAATCAGTCTTACGATGTAGAGTCGTCTTGCCTGTTTTAAAGAATTTATTATCATATCAAAAAGTAACCTCTAAACCGGAAATAGATCTTGTGGCTGAGTCATCCGAAGCACCCTGAAGGGTACTTTCAGTCTGCTTTACCCGGCTTTACAAAACTCAGAGATTTTTCTCAGGGCATCATGGCCGGTTATTTTCAGCATCATCTTCCAGGATTTTTTCTCTCAAGTCATCTTCCGGGCCTCTTAAAAAGGAAATAACAACACCGATTGAGGCAATTACAGCCCCTGCTGTCATTGCTGCTGAATAGGATTTCATGAAAACCTGCTCCAGTTCTGGCCGATATATTTTCAAGGTAAGGCCTCCGCTCATTTCAAAAAATACAGTATTAAAAATGGTGGCCGCAGCAGCTATACCCAGTATCATTCCAAGATTTCTGGCAGTTGCCACGGTTCCTGCTGCAACCCCTTTCCTGTTCAAGGGAACTGCACTCATGGTTATGGAGCTGTTGGGAGAAATGAACACAGCCGTGCCAATACCGGCTAAAGCAAGGGGCCAGATAATGGAAAAAATATCTGCATCTGAAGGAATACGGGATAGAAAGAAAAGGGCAACCATGAGTATTACCATGCCCAGGGTGCATAAAAAGCGTGATCCAATGCGGTCTGATAATGCGCCCGATATTGGTGAGAATATAAAAAGCATGGCAAAAGGTGTGATCATGACCCAGCCTGCCTGGTTGATCGATAATCCGCATGGATGCATTAAATAAAAGGGCATGAGAAAAATCATGGTAAAAAGTGCTGCAAACGCTATCACTCCTGCAATAGCGGGCAGAATGAAAAGCCTGATTCTTAAAAGAGCCAGATCGATTACAGGATATTCGCTTTTTGATTCCAGAAGTATCAGAGCTGCGAAAGACACCAGAGAGAGGCTGAAAAAAAAGAGAGTCGGCCAGGAAGTGTATCCTGTTTTATAGGCGCTGGTAGCCGAATAGAGCAGAGGGGCCAGGAAGCAGACTATAAGAACTGCTCCTGGCAGATCGAACGGTTCCTCTTTTCTGACATCGGTTTTACCGCCCTTCAATATCCGGTTGGCAGATACAGACGTTATAATACCTATGGGAATATTGACAAAAAAAATCATCTGCCATGAAAATTTCTGGGTGATAATTCCGCCCAGACACGGACCCAGGGTCAGGCCAGAAGCTACTACCGCGCCTATAGTTCCCAATGCTCTGCCACGCTCTGCTGCTGGAAAAGTTTCTATCAACAATGCCGGAGTGCATGACATGATCATTGCTGCTCCAATGCCCTGAACACCTCGAAACAGGATCAGCCAGAACGCCGTTTCAGACAGTCCGCAGAATAAAGAACCGACAGAAAAAATAATCATTCCGAGAACATAAAGCCGCCTCCGCCCCTTTATATCTGAAAGCCTGCCAAAACTCAGAAGAGTGGATGATAAAATCAGAAGATATATCAGTTGAACCCATTCGATAGTGTCCATAGAAACATGAAGATCAGCCATGATAGCGGGCAGAACGATATTTACTATGCTGCCGTCCAGGGTTGAAATGAATACCCCTGCTGCCACGAAGGAAAAGACAATCCATTTGTTTGGTTCTGATGCGTCGTTTTTCATTTAAAAAGCTATAAATGATATTCTTGGAAATGGCAAGTCCTCTGATTTTTTTGGATATAACACCTGGTTTCAAAAAGCTGTTGATGTTTTGACAACCTTGGATTATTGTAAATGGCAATATGCAAACGGGAAAGCTTGGAGGTATAAAGAAAAAAAGCATAACCAAAAAAATTGTGATATTGAATATGGTTGCTCAAGAAAAATTTTTCTTTCAGGAGCGATAAGTATGAAAATCTGGTGAAACTCTATTCTCAGGACAGAAGCCATGCCACAAGAAAAAGTATTTATCAACAACGACGACAAGGCAATGTTCGTATGCCCGTCATGCGGAAAAGAAAAAATTCTCGATGTTTCCAGATATAAGGATGTGGGAAAAACCGTACGGCTGAAAAGGATCTGTTCATGTGGCTATTCCCATATCGTGCTGCTCGAAAGAAGAAAATTCTATCGAAAATCAGTGGCAATACCTGGAATATTCATGAAAGAAAATGAACGGGAGACAAGAAAAATGCTCGTCATTGACCTGTCTCGATCAGGGGTCAAAATTGAAACAGAAGAAGGTGTCACCCTCAAACTTGGGGAACGTCTGTTCGTGGAATTTCGGCTTGACAACCGACAGAAAACACTGATCAGGAAAGAAGTGTTCGTAAGATCAGTTTTCGGCAGGCAGGCAGGTACGGAGTTTTGTTCAAGAAACCATGACAATCCAATTGACAAGGCATATGACATGGCCATTGGATTTTTCACCTTTCCCAAATAGCTGTTTTTATGACGATCAGGATTCAGGGCGCATTTTAAAAATGCTATGACCGGACTTGACATGTCAATACGCCCTTTATAAATTATTTATCTCGATTGTGTAACTTTTTTAATTTTCTCGATAAAATCTTCAATATCTCTTTTTCCCGTATCAAATGAGGTCACCCACCGGACCTCTGAATCTGTTTCATTCCATACGTAAAAGAAAAATTCTTCCTGCAATATCGGAATGCAATGAGCAGGCAGCACGGCAAAAACCGCATTCGATTCCACCGGACATGTAACACGAACCGATTCGATTGAGTTTACACCCTCTGCCAGAATCCGGGCCATTTTATGTGCGTGAGCAGCGCTTCTGTGCCAGAGATTTCCTGATAAAAGAGCGTTAAACTGGGCAGCTACAAAGCGCATCTTGGAGCCTAACTGCATGGCCTGCTTTCTGATATACTTGAAGTTTCGGGCAAGATCTCTATTGAAAAAAACGACTGCCTCCCCGTACATCATCCCGTTTTTCGTTCCCCCGAAAGAAAGCATGTCGATTCCCGTGCCAGCGGTGATCTCTCCAAGTCCAGTATTTAAAAAGACTGCTGCCTGGGACAGTCTTGCTCCGTCCATATGGACAAAAAGCCCATGCTCATGGGCATATTCAACTATGGCCCGGATTTCTTCGAGCCGGTAAACAGCTCCAAGTTCGGTGGGCTGAGTGATGGAAATCACTTTGGGCTGTGCATGATGCTCAAAACCAAATCCATGCATGTGTACCTTTATATCCTCGATTCCGATCTTGCCGTCTTTGCTGGCAGCGACAAGAAGTTTGCAACCGGTAAATCTTTCGGGAGCGCCGCACTCATCCACATTGATGTGGGCTGTATCCGCGCAGATAACGGCATGATAATTGTCGGTAGCCGCTTTCAGACAGAGAACATTTGCTGCTGTTCCGTTGAAAACGAAAAATACATCAATATCTTCCGTAAAATGCTTTTTGAACACTTTTATGGCAGATTCCGTATGTTGATCATATCCATACGCAGCTTCATGGCCATGGTTGGCTTCTGCCAGAGCATCCATGATTTCTTTATGAACTCCTGAAAAATTATCGCTTCCGAATCCTGTTTGTGCCATTTTTTTATATCTCCTTGCATACTGTGAAAATTTACTGCAATTGTCAAAAGATTGAACTTATAGCATTTTCCGGCCATGGAAAAAAGAAATTCTTGGAATTATGAATAAGCCATGTTATGAAGTCAGATTCATTTAATGAAGAGAAGTTTTAAAAATTAAAAAACAAGGAGGCAACATGAGTGTAAGAATCATTGAACAAGCAGACGAAGCCTATTCATATCCCCTTCTGATCAAAAACATTCTCCGCGCTCCCCTGGAATATGCGCCCACACAGGAGATAGTCTATCGAGACAAAATGCGATATACTTACACGGATTTAGCTCAGAGGATAAACCGTCTGGCCAATTCCTTGACAAAACTGGGCGTGAAACAGGGCGATACTGTGGCCATCATGGAATGGGACAGCCATCGATATCTTGAAAGCTTCTTTGCCGTGCCGTGTATTGGCGCTGTTCTGCATACCATCAATATTCGTCTGTCTCCAGAACAACTTATTTATACTATCAATCATGCGGAAGATGATGTGATTCTGGTCAACTCAGATTTTCTGCCTCTGCTTGAATCTGTGAAAGATCAGTTTAAGACGGTAAAAAAGATCATTCTGATTTCTGATGCTGACACAACGCCTGAAACCAGTCTTTCAATTGACAGTGAATATGAAAAAATGCTGTCTGAAAGTGAGCCGGAATTCAATTTTCCTGATTTTGATGAAAACGCAATGGCCACAACATTTTACACAACCGGTACAACCGGCCTTCCCAAAGGTGTTTATTTCAGCCATCGCCAGCTCGTTTTACATACATACGGATTGATGTCCGGCTTGTGTGCGTACAAATGCCAGGCAGATATTAATTCAGGTGACACTTATATGCCGCTGACCCCCATGTTCCATGTTCATGGCTGGGGAATGCCCTATCTTTTTACCATGCTGGGCAACAAACAGGTGTATCCTGGCAAATACGAGCCTGAAATGATTTTAAAACTCGTTATGGGCGAGAAAGTGACTTTTTCACATTGCGTTCCAACGATTATTCATATGCTGGTCAACAGTCCGGTTATCGAAAAAGTCGATTTAAGTAACTGGAAAGTTGTAATCGGCGGTTCTGCTCTGTCAAAGGGTCTTTGCCAGGCAGCATTAAAACATAAAATAAATATTTATTCGGCATACGGCATGTCGGAAACCTGTCCTTTGCTGACCGTTGCCAACTTGAAACCCCACATGCTTGATGCGGATGAAGAAACCCAGTTACAAACCCGCTGCCGCACCGGTATTCCGATTCCAATGGTCAATCTTGAGATTATTGACCCGG
>JAUCGE010000183.1 GCA_030377965.1 Desulfobacterales bacterium HSG16 | reverse complement strand
GCATACGGGTTCCTGGGATGGTTTGTGGGCTTGGAGATTGGTATTAGAGGCAGAGAATATATTTGTTAATAATGCTTGTGAAAGCGGTCTTCAATGCTATCTTATGGCTATTGAACAGTCTCGTTTCTGTAACCTTTACTATCAGATTACTATTGCCCTTGACCGTCGAAATTAAAGCATTTGATAAATATGTTTCCATTAAAGTAATGACGTTTGCGTAAAAAAGCTTGAGCGTATAAGCTGTTTTGTCAGATTCTCTTATTATATTGATGCTTTGTTTGTATTCTTCAAAAAATATAGTATGGCTCATATGGTCTCCTGAAATGTATTAGATTCAAAATTAATTTTTATATTTTTGATCAATGCCATACGATTTCCGTCATCTTTGGAAAATATTTTCAAATTCCAGTACACACCAATGTTCGAAGACTGTATGTTTATCTCATATTCATTTCCATTTTTATCTGTGAATTCTTCTGAATTTTCAACCACACTGTCACGATGTTTTTCAGCCATTATATTGAAAGAAGGGACACTGGCTATATGAAGTTCCACATCTTCTAAATAAACGGTTATGTATCCACCATTTACTGCGGGCATACTATCACAGCCTCGAAGATTGTTTTCGTCACGTAAATGATGTCTGATATTCGACATGATCGTCTCCATAAAATTTCGGTTTTGATATTAGCCTGTTTACAATCTTCTGTTTGAGGTCAAACAGAAAAAAATAGTTTAAACCGCATGTCTGAACCAAAAGACATGCGGTATCAAAATAATCAAAAAAAATGAATTCAGCGAATCGGGGGTGCGTACAGAAGTCCGCCGTCTTTCCAGAGGGCGTTCTTGCCGCGCTCCAGTGCGAGGGCAGTGGAAGGGCCGACATTTCTGTCATAGATTTCGCTGTAATTGCCAACCAGCTTGATGATCCGGTATGCCCAGTCTTTTGTCAGGCCGAACTGTTCACCAAAAGTTCCGTCCACTCCGAGAAATCTTTTGATTGAAGGATTGTTCGATTTGAGCATCTCATCCACATTTTTGGATGTAATACCCAGTTCTTCAGCGTTGATCAAGGCGTTGAGGGTCCATCGGACGATGTCACCCCATTGCTGATCTCCATGCCTTACACAGGGTCCCAAAGGTTCTTTTGAAATTATTTCCGGGAGGATGACATGATCGTTCGGTTTTGACAATGTGGTACGTCGGGCTGCAAGACCGGAAGCGTCTGTGGTATAAATATCACATCGACCGCTGTCATACATTACAGTGGATTCGTCAGCGCTTTCAAATACCACTGGCTTGAATGTCATTTTGTTGGCTGCAAAATAATCTGAAACATTGAGTTCTGTGGTTGTCCCGATCTGGATACATATGCTTGCTCCATCAAGTTCTTTCGCACTTTTCACGCCCAGTTTTTTGTTCACCATAAATCCCTGACCGTCATAAAAAAGAATGCCGCAGAACTCTATCCCCTGTTTGACATCCCTGGAAAATGTCCAGGTAGTGTTTCGGGAAAGAACATCAATTTCTCCGGTCTGAAGAGCGGTAAATCGTTCTTTGGTGGTTACAGGAACAAATTTTACCTTGCTTACATCATTGAATACTGCTGCTGCCAATGCCCGACCGAAATCCACATCCAGACCTGACCAGACACCATTTTTGTCTGGAACGGAAAATCCGGGAACTTTGCCGGAAACGCCGCATTTGATCTCATTGTTTTTTTTGATGTTTTCAAGAATTCCAGCTTGTGCAACGCCTGCAATCAGTACCAGAATAGCGAGTACCGAAACCCATGTTCTTTGTTTCATTTTGTTCTCCTTTTTTCCGATGTTGGTAAAATACCTGTTTTTTGCTTTGGAACAGATTTGGTAAAACCGTTCCGGATAGTAAGATACATCTATTATAATATAAGGGCATTTCAGGCAAGGATTATAGCAAAAAATATCAGACTGCTTTAAAGCTTTTTCAAAATTAAAGATGAGAAGATTGGTGAAAATACGGTTTTTGTTTGAACTTGAAACAAATTTTCGATATAAACCCCCGCGTGGATATATCATTGCAATTAATAAAAACTGAAAAAAACAGAACGAAAGTTCAATACTCGGAGGAGAAAATGCTTAAATTAGGCGAAAAAGGAACGATCCTGCAAAGAGACAAAGAAACCTATGCCATTGCACCTCACATCCCATGTGGCGTGACTACACCCGAAGCTTTACGAAAAATCGCGGATGTGGCGGAAAAATACGAATGCAAGGCATTAAAGATTACCAGCGCTGCCCGAATAGCGATTGTAGGGATTAAAGAAGAAGATGTTGACCGGGTCTGGGAGGATCTGGGCATGTCATTAGGGCATGCGGTCGGGCTTTGTGTTCGGAGCGTCAAAGTCTGTCCGGGAACTGCCTTTTGCAGGCTCGGACTTCAAGACAGCCTGACAATGGGAATGAAGCTTGACGAATTGTATCACGGGGCAGAGCTGCCGGGTAAAACAAAAATGGGTGTCAGCGCCTGCACCAACCAATGTGCTGAAAACTGCATCAAAGACGTTTCGCTTATGGGAAAGAAAAAAGGCTGGACTGTCATGGTCGGAGGAGCCGGAGCCAGAAAACCCAGACTTGCTCAGGTGCTGGCCGAAGATCTGGATTCGGATCAGGCTCTTGCAAAGATCAATCAAGCTGTTGAGTACTATAAAGAGAATGCCAAAAAAAATGAGCGTATGGGTGCAATGATTGATCGTATCGGTTTTGATGCCTTTTGTTCTGCCTGTCAA
Source organism: Desulfobacterales bacterium HSG16 (assembly GCA_030377965.1). Taxonomy (GTDB): domain Bacteria; phylum Desulfobacterota; class Desulfobacteria; order Desulfobacterales; family HSG16; genus JAUCGE01. The sequence continues at coordinate 4,326 of JAUCGE010000183.1, read as the reverse complement.
TCCTGAAGTGCTGAATTCTGATACGATCAATTCAGGAATATTCATTGAACTTCCAAAAAAACATAACCAGAAAAGGAAACGTAAAAATGAGCAAAACCAATGAAAATTTACAAGAAGCCTTTGCCGGTGAATCCCAGGCCAACCGCCGATATCTTGCATTTGCAAAACAGGCAGACAAAGAAGGGTTAAAAAAAGTTGCAGCATTATTTCGGGCTGCAGCCGAGGCAGAGACTGTCCATGCTCTTTCCCATCTCAAATCTCTGGGAGAGGTAAAAGATACGGCAGAAAATCTGAAAGCGGCTATTGCAGGTGAAACTCACGAGTTTAAACACATGTATCCGGAAATGATCGAACAGGCCAGAGCCGAGGGCAATAAAAGTGCTCTTCGCAGCTTTAATTTTGCCAACGAAGTTGAAAAAGTCCATGCCAGCCTTTATGAAAAAGCGCTTGAGATGCTTGATTCGCCTGAAAGCAGGGAAGAGGGAACCGAGTATCATATCTGTATGGTATGCGGATATACCTGTGAAAAGGAAGCGCCTGATAATTGTCCGGTTTGCAAGGCCAAATCCCAGGCATTTTTCAAAGTCGAATAATTTTTTGTAATAGTTTGGATATGAGTAAGCTGTATTTGCTTCCGGGTTTTTATCCGGGAGCTAAGGGCTGTGGATGAAATAACTTCCACAATCTTGCTTGCCTTTGAATCTGTTTTCTGCGTTGCATTAATGGGTACAGACAATAAGTATCCACCCATCAATGCGCCTTGAAAACAGATCCAAATTCGGCGCAATCTTATGGAATTAATTTCATCCACAACCCTAATTCCCCAAGGCTCTTTTTTGAGGATGATTTATCAGCGGTTTCTTTCAGATTTAAGTAAGCTTTTATTTTCCCTTGATTTTCAGCATCATTTACTTTATTTCCGGTTTATAAATTTTATTGTTCTGGTTTGAAACAACTACTCAACAGAAAAGGGGAATCAATGCCCAGACGTAACGACATCCACAAGATTCTGATTATCGGCTCCGGTCCTATCGTGATCGGTCAGGCCTGCGAATTCGATTATTCCGGCACTCAGGCGTGCAAAGCATTGCGTTCATTGGGATATGAAATCGTGCTTGTAAATTCCAATCCAGCCACCATCATGACTGATCCAAAAATGGCTGATGCAACTTATATTGAACCGCTGAATATAAAGATTCTTGAAGAAATAATAGCCGTCGAAAAACCCGATGCCGTCCTGCCGAATCTGGGCGGGCAATCGGCTCTGAACCTTTCTTCCGAGCTTCAGAAAGCAGGTATCCTGGAAAAATATGGAGTTAAGGTCATAGGCGTTAATATTGATGCTATCGAACGGGGTGAAGATCGCACTGCGTTCAAGATGACAATGGATAAGCTGGGAATTGAAATGCCCCGCAGCAAGGCTGTCAACAATCTTGAAGATGCCGAAAAGACAGCCAGTGAACTTGGTTATCCTGTGGTAATCCGGCCTGCTTATACAATGGGCGGCACAGGCGGAGGGCTGGTATATAATCAGGAAGAACTGCACACCATTGTAAACAGGGGGCTTGCAGCCAGTCTTATTAATCAGGTGCTGGTGGAAGAATCTGTTCTGGGCTGGGAAGAACTGGAACTGGAAGTGGTGCGCGACGAAAAAGATCAGATGATAACGGTCTGTTTCATCGAAAACGTTGATGCTATGGGAGTACATACCGGAGATAGTTATTGCACCGCGCCTATGATGACAATAGCTCCGGAATTACAGAAAAAACTTCAGGATTATTCCTATGCAATCGTCAAAGCAATTGAGGTGGTGGGCGGCACAAATGTGCAATTTGCCCATGATCCGAAAACAGGCCGGGTGGTGGTAATCGAGATCAACCCCCGCACCTCCCGCTCTTCAGCTCTGGCATCCAAAGCCACCGGGTGTCCTATCGCAAGAGTTTCTTCCCTGCTGGCAGGCGGGCTTACAATGGATGAAATTCCTTACTGGCGTGATGGAACACTTGAAAAATATACTCCATCCGGAGATTACGTAGTGGTCAAGTTCGCACGCTGGGCATTTGAAAAATTTAAGGGTATAGAAGATCGCCTTGGAACTCAGATGCGGGCTGTAGGAGAGGCCATGAGTATCGGCAAAACCTATAAAGAGGCATTCCAGAAAGCGATTCGCAGCCTTGAAATCAATCGTTATGGATTGGGATTTGCCAAAAATTTCAATAGCCTGTCGTTAGATGAACTTATGATGCGTCTGACCGAGCCGACCAGTGAGCGCCAGTTTCTGATGTACGAAGCTTTACGTAAAGGCGCAGATGTCCAGGATCTTTATGAAAAGACTCACATCAAACCCTGGTTTATCAACCAGATGAAAGAACTGGTTGAACTGGAAGAAAAAGTATTGGCATGTAAGGGCGGAAAAATACCGGGCGAATTGCTGATCGAGGCCAAAAAAGACGGTTTTGCAGATCGGTATTTAGCCGGCTTGCTTGATGTTCCCGAGTCTGAAATCCGTGAGCAGCGCATTTCACTGGGGCTGGCTCAGGCATGGGACGCAGTGCCGGTAAGCGGTATCGAAGATGCAGCTTATTATTATTCCACTTACAACGGGCCGAACAAAGTTTCGGTCAGTGACCGTAAAAAAATCATGGTTCTGGGCGGCGGACCCAATCGAATCGGCCAGGGCATTGAGTTCGATTATTGCTGCGTACATACTGCATTTGCCATTCACGAGGCAGGGTATGAATCCATCATGGTCAACTGCAATCCTGAAACGGTTTCAACTGATTACGACACTTCCGATAAACTCTATTTTGAGCCTTTGACAGTTGAAGATGTGTTGAGCATATATGAAAAAGAAAAACCAGAGGGTATTATCGTGCAGTTCGGTGGACAGACCCCGCTCAATATTGCAGGTGAGCTTGAAAAAGCTGGCGTAAAAATATTGGGTACATCGCCCGAAACTATTGATCTGGCAGAAGATAGGGAGCAGTTCAACCGGATAATGCGAAGGCTTGGCATTCCACAGCCCGAATCAGGCATGGCAGCAAGTTTCGAACAGGCTCTTGAGATCGCAGCGCGTATCGATTATCCGCTTATGGTGCGTCCTTCTTATGTGCTGGGAGGCCGGGGCATGGAGATAGTACATGACGATAAAATGCTGAAACGTTATCTGAACGTGGCAGTGGAAGATATTTCACCGGAACGCCCCATTCTGATCGATAAATTTCTGGACAACGCTATCGAAGTCGAAGCCGATGCCATTGCCGATGGAAAAGACGCTTTCGTTCCCTCTGTAATGGAGCATATCGAACTGGCAGGCATTCATTCCGGGGATTCTGCCTGTGTGATTCCTCCCATCAGCCTTGCACCCAAGCACATCGACACCATAAAGGAATATACCCGCCGTATAGCAGTCGAACTGAACGTAGTCGGCCTGATGAATATCCAGTATGCCATCTATGAAAATACGGTTTATGTGCTGGAGGCCAATCCCCGTGCATCACGCACCGTCCCCATTGTCTCGAAAGTGTGCGGGGTATCTATGGCAAGACTTGCCACCCGCTTGATTCTGGGACAAAGCATTGCAGATCTTGATCTCAAAGATACGATAATTCCACATTTCGGAGTCAAAGAATCTGTGTTTCCGTTCAATATGTTCCCGGAAGTCGATCCTGTTCTGGGACCGGAGATGCGTTCCACTGGCGAAGTACTGGGGCTGTCACACTCCTTTGGCCGGGCATTTTTCAAAGCCCAGGAAGCGACCCAGTCGATTCTGCCTATGGAAGGAACTGTGCTGCTGACCATTGCAGATCGAGACAAGTCCGCAGCTATAGAGCCAGTACGTCTTTTTCGTGAACTGGGATTTAAGGTAATGACTACCGACGGCACACACCGGTTTCTTGAGGAAAAAGGTATCGAAACCATTCGTGTTTCCAAACTCGGTTTAGGACGGCCCAACCTGCTGGACGCTATTAAAAGCGGCCAGGTTCAACTTCTGATCAATACCCCAGGCGGCGGTCAGAGTACATCTCAAAGCTCAGACATTCGGAAAGCGGCTATCAGCTACAAAATCCCCTACATAACAACCACGGCAGCCGCAATAGCAGCCGCAAAAGGGATTGCCGCACGCAGAGAAGGTCGGCCCAAGGTGCGCTCCATACAGCGTTATCATGAGCGAATAAAGTAAGTACCCGACCAATAATTTTTTTAATATTTTCGTAGGGGCAATCCCTTGTGGTTGCCCTGCTTGAAAACGGAACATTTTGTATTTTCAGCAAAGGGCAACCACAAGGGATTGCCCCTACGGATTGTTACATAATATATGATCAG
>JAUCGE010000182.1 GCA_030377965.1 Desulfobacterales bacterium HSG16 | reverse complement strand
TATATTCCTCAGTTCCCAATATTCTTGTCTATAACAACCTGAAAAAATACTCCAATAACTTATCCGCTTATTTTAATGTATATATGTTTCCTATATATCTGTCATGAAGCGTTTGAGATCTCCGGGGCGTGCAGGCTCGAAAATGCCTGGCAGGTCTTTCATCCCCTTTATCATCAATTCATTGATATTGACGAATGTTATCCCCCGGTTTTTTCTGAGATGCTCTTCTACTGCCGTCATTGGCCAGTTGGCCATTCTGACGTAAATATTAGTTCCGATCATTTTTTCCGTTAACATTAAGGCAACAGACAGGTTACCGATATCATCGTCCGTGCATAAAAAAAACGCATTTTCAGCACCACCCTGAAAGTGTACTTCATGGATATCAGCCATTGTAAAAATTACGGAGTCTTCAATTCCCATATCCCGTGCAAGAGCTTTGACCTCGTTTTCCTTGTTTTTAACATCGACAACCAGGATAGTCCAGCCATTATCCGATCCGGCACTTTTAACAAGGGCTTCCATGCAGTCTCTGCCGAATTTTCCGAATCCTATAATAGTGATTTCTTTGACACCTTTACGTACCTGGCTGCCAAAATATTTTTCAATCATCCTTGATGCTGCCAGATAATAAGTATCAAACAACCTGATTCCGACCATTCCTCTGGTTCTGATCGCTATTCTTGCTGTATCAGCAAGAGCCTCGTTTGCTATATGCACCCATATCAGCCTGACAGGCTCGATATCGCTTTTAAGATGGTCATATGCGCTGACCGCTCCTTCAAGATTCCGCAAATCATCTCCTGATGCGAAAATCAAGGATCTGGCACGCAAAAATCCAGCTTTCCTTAACACCTTTCCGGACAAAAAATCCCCGTAAATCATGGAAAATTTTTTTTCTTCGCACCACTCTTCAAGTCTCTCGCCTGCAATATCAACCCCCACAACCGGAATATTTTTTTCTTTAAGGGTACAGGCAAAAAGCTTGCCTATCCTGCCGACTCCGCAAATTACAACATGATCTTTTTTCCACATTGTTTTAAGAACCGGAGTAAATCTGTAGAAATAAGAAATAGCAGTACCTATGGCGGACAGGGCTACAAGAGGCGCAAAAAAATATATGAAAACAAGGGGCTGGTGTTTAGGAAATTCCGGAAGGTCATGCTCCATAATGAAAAGCCGGATCGAGTAATAAAGTGCGCCGGGAAGGCTCAAGCCATCACATTCTTTGGGAAAATAATAAAGGCCGATGCCAATTACAACAGAGACCGAAGTTATCCATGAAAAAACCCGTATTATAGTTTTGATATCATGTGGCATTTAATGAACTCATTCCATCATCTCCAGTTTATTAAGCAGATCCCGGGCCTTTTCAATATCCTTTGCAGCTTTGGGATGATTGGAATCAAGCTTTAAAGCCTTTTCCCATTCTTTAATTGCAAGTTTCAATTCTTCATTCAGATAATATTTAACCCCGTTTCTATAATGATCCTCAGCCTTTTTTTTAAGGCGCTTTTTTACATCTGCCATTGCCTCGGAAATGCCCGGCATACCAGAATCAACCTTCTGATATATTTCGAGTGCCTCGACATATTTTTTCTCATTGAACAATTTTTTTCCCAAACTGAAATTAGCTTTATCTTCGATGCTCGACGCATCTTCGTTCGTCAAATCATGCTGACGAATCGTACCTGCAATATCGAGAGCATCCTCATACTTTTCTTCTTTTATGTATTTTTCTGCTTGTGATACCTCTGTTTTGGTAACAGTCCGCTTATAGGCCAGAGATCTTTGGATTATCGGCAACCGTAATCTTTGCCCCTGAGACAATCTGTCATTGGGAGACAGACCATTAAAATATGCGATCAAAAAATGTTTCGATGAATCCTTATATATTTTCCTGGCGATCTTTTTCAAAGTATCGCTTTTTTTACTTGTATAGAATTTACTGTATCTATCTTCAGCTCGATATTTAAGATAATCGAGTGCTTCCTTGTTTTCCGGGTCAAATCTCAAGGTAATCAGAAACTCTCTTTCAGCAGAATTGTATTTTTTTTTATTATACAGAGAGACACCCCAGTTAAAATGCTGTTGTGCTTTGCTTTGAATTTTTTTTTCAAAATCTATGACTTCCTGAGCAATTTTTTTATCTCTCGGATTAAGCTGCCTGAGTATCTTGAGACTTATAAGGGCTTTTTTGAATTCACCTTTTTTTTCACAATTACTTACTTCCTGCCTGTGAAATTCCTGAAATGAGGTTGTTCTGCACGCTCCAGATCGAACATTTCCAAAAATTCCAAAGGACAGTAAGCATGCGAGCAGACAGAGCGAAAATATGATATTGTGTTTATATATGATTATCATTTGAGCCTCCTCTTATGGAAGACATTCAGATTTTTTTTAAAAGCTGAAAGACTGTAATTACCGTAAATGACAGATCTGTTTATTCTGTAATTGTTTACAAAAAAAGGATTACTTCCCCTGTGAACGGTGAATGCAGCCCGAAATCCGTGTTGTTTCGCCACTTCAACTACAATATTGTTAGTCGCTCCATATGGGTATGCGAGATATTGGGGTTCTCTTGCAAGTTTTTTGAATATGAGTTCTTTTGAATAGCTGATTTCTTTTATGATGTCTTTGAGATACTGGTTCAGTGTTTCGCCCTCTTTTAATTTAGCCATATTTCGATGTTTCTTCGTGTGGCACTCGATATTTATTCCCTGATCTGCCATCTCCCCGGCCTGGTCCCATGATACAGATTTTCTCCCGGCTATAAAATCTGTATAAACGAATAAGGTGGCCGGAAATCCGTATTTCATTAAAATGGGGAAACCGATATCATAGAAAGAGCGCCATCCATCATCTATCGTAATGACTACCGATTTTTCGGGGATCTGTATTGAAAAATCGAGAAAATTTACAAACTTGTCAATTGAAATCACATTATACCCGTTTTCTGCCAGATACCTCATCTGATTTTCAAAATTATCTGCATTAATGGTCATTTTATCAGATCTGGATTTCGAAAACTTGTGATATAAAAGCACTGGCACTGTCTGATATCCTTCGGGCTTCAATCCTCCGCGATCAAATTGACCAAAGGGGATGACAATCTTCTGTCCGGGAATTACCGGCCTGCCCCTGTTATATGCCTTTATTGTTGATGCCAGCAGAGGATCGTTCAAATATTTTCGGGCAAGGGTGGTATATGTGTCGTTCCTGCCGGCTTTTACTATCTTGAAACTGTCATAGGGAGCCTCTATACTTGGGGCAGGACGCTGGACAGTCGGTTTTTGTTCGGTAATATCCGCTCTCTTTTCGCCAATCCCGGCGCAGGCAGTAAGGAGGATTGAACACAATAATATAAATGAGTTACGGACTATTTTTTTAAATTCACTTGAAATCATCAATGTCTTTATCGTCTTTCATGCCTTTGAGAAGAAAGGTTTCAATCGATTCAGCCCGCCCCTTGATTGTTTGAATAGGCCGCGGACTGGCCAATATCCTGTGTTTCAATGGACACTCTGGATATATCTAATACATAACCTGTAAACTTGTCAACACCTCTCCCGAATTCGAGGATAATTCCTGTCGCAGTCTGGGGCATGTCAATCTATTGTACTCTTCCACAATATTTTATAACTATTTTTTGTTCTTTTATTTTGATAGCTCCATGGAGATAACGTCTTCCAATATTCATTATCACCAACATTGAATGTATCTATTTCATCTTCTGTAATCAATTCATTAATATTCGTCACGACAGGTGACACTCCCCAATTCCGAATGACACCTATTTGCAAGTCCTGACTGAGGCAATAGTCAATCCATTCTTCGCAAAGTTTCTTTTTTAATGGGTTGTTTTTCACTGCGTAAGTAATGGCCCAATGATCTACCCACATGGTCGTTCCCTCTCTTGGTTTCGCCATTTTCCACTTAAACCCTTCATTGTTCGCTTTACGTATAGCATAACCCCAGGTAGCGGCATACGCCAATTTGTCAAACTCATCCGGGTTGGCTGTCCCTTCCCATAAAGAATATGCATTGTCAGTCAATGTATCAAGCTTTCTCTGCAAATGGGATTTTCGTAATTCTAACATAGTTTTTCCAATGTCCAGCTTGGTTCTCAGCTTATCAATATCGTAAAGAAATTCATAGCTTGCACCAAGCACCAGTGAAGTGATGTAAATATTGCAATCGGAGTAACTTTTTGATATCGTGTATAATCCTTTACTCGTATCCTTCCACAATACATTCCAGCTTTCAGGTTCTTCCACTTTTTCTGTATTGTAAGCCAGCCCATAAAGTCCCATTGTATAAGGAACACCATACACTTTGCCGCCTTCAGTGACGAATTCATTCTTTTGGAGTACGGGTAAGATATGTTTATAGCTGGGTATATTGTTCAGGTTTATTGGCAATATAATCTTTCCGCTCACAAAAGACCAGCTCGGACTCCTCGGGATGTTGTGAGCAGGAGAAATGATATCCACCTTTTTTTTGCGTGATAATTTCCAAAATTCACTTGGGTCGGAGACATTGGTGATTTCCATATTCACATCGACATGATGTTTGTTCTTGACGATTTTCTTGAAACCTTCTACATAGGGCTTTGCATATCCGCTCCAGCAATGTAAACGAATCGTGATTTCTTCCGCTCCCGCTTGTGTATTACCAATGATAATCATTCCGGTAATAAAAATAAAAGCGAAAAATTTTTGTTTGTTTGATTTCATGTGAATAATCCTCCTATGTAAATCAATGCAAGTTGTTGATTTTACGTTCTCGACCTTTTCCGATTTTTATGTGTGCATATGTTCGTGAACAATGATCATGGCCGCTCATTTTGATATTCCTATTTTTATATTTTGTAAAAATAGGAATTTACCATAAATTTATTGAATGATATATGATTATTTCTCATGCAGCCTGGTGATTCCATTCCAGTTGTCATCGACACCTGCATCAATGAAGTGTTTACAGCGATCCAGATAAATATGTGTCACTTTGTCGTCGTTGAATATTTTTCGACATTTTTCGAAAACATCTTTTGCATGTGCAAACTCTTTGTTCTGATAATATGACACTTATTATATCGAAATCACCAACCCACAACTGGTTTATCAGAGCCGGGACATAACTGGTTCCTATTTGTTCTCTTATTTGCCGAATCGATTTTATCTCCCGCCGATAATCGATATAGAGCTGCATCGCTGTTATTATGACAGTAGTGACAATACTGCATAAAAGTATGGAAAGAACAAGGCGGAAAGTAAGTTTGTTCTTCAATCCGGTGGGTTTCAAGAAAAATTTCGGCATCTGGCGACAATCTTATTTTATTAAGGAAACGGTTTGTTTTTTGATTTCGGCAATTCGGCCTTCCTGCTCCATTTTTCTCAGAATATTTGTTACAGGCTCCACAATATGCTCATGGTTTTTGTGTAAATAGTGATACAGGTCGATTCTGCCAAGAGGTGGTTCCAATATGCGTATATTTTTCAATTTCATTTCGCTGAGGGTCTTCAATCCGATGATTCTGGCAGATATGGCGATATCGACCCGCCCTTTGTCCAACATAAAAAATGTCTGTTCGTTACTGGGAACCAAAGTCCTTTTCATTCCCCGAGTTCCTTTTTCCACTTTTTTAATGCCTCTTCTTATGGCTAAAGTATATGGGCGCAGGCTCTCCCATCCTTCGACCGTGAATTGAAGGTTTTTTGTGAACACGACATGTTCCAACGAATTGATCGGAACAGACACCGGAATCAAATTTTTGAATTCATTTTCCAATCCTGCAATCCTGGTCAGTTCTCCATCCATTTTTCCCGAATTCGACATCTGTAATGCCCGATACGGCGGCAGAGCCTTATATGAAATTTGAATGCCAAGCTGATGGTAAGCTTCCTGAAGCACTCGGGCGGATATTTTTGACAAAATACCATCACCGTCCGTCGAAAAAATCAGTTCCTTTTCGGCATAAACACGGTCTGTATTGCCTGCACTGGCAATGAGTATACAAAAAAATATTTTCAATATGGTCTTCATTTTTGTTTCTGCCTCAATTTTTGTATGAATATTCATTTGTTTTGTGGTAAGCCTTTTTCGTAGCATAAAACCGGCAAACCATTTCGAGAGCCTGCAAAGCATTTATTACATGAAATGCATTTAACCACATCCGCTCCGACTTCCATTGCTCTCTGTGCAGCCAGCGCAAAAGCTCGAATCAATGAATGAATATCTTTTTCACTCATTTCCACAGGCTTTTGGAAGTTGATGAGATCCCGATGAATAGAAGACTGAGCCATGGGAGAGCGGCCTATGACTTCTTTTTTCGTAAGTCTCCCGGAATGCGACTCCGGTCCGTGACCATGCCGCCAGGGGTAGCCATACCTCTTAATTGTTAAAATACTTTAAACGAATTTTCTCAACTTCCTGCGATTCCCTGAACTTGCCGATTGTATCCCATATTTTTTCTGCCATATCAGGGTGCTGAGTAACAAAATTATGGGAAAGCATCACATAATAAGGCTTGACTTGATAAGGTATTTCCAATTTCACCACATCTTTATACCTGTCCGGTGATTTTGATATCAGCTCTTGTATTTGATTGTCAGAAGCAGCCATAACAGAAAATCTTTCAAATATAAGCTTGTCCAGAAGTGACTGTGGGCTTGAGGCTCCATCATCAACGGAAAAGCCTTCTTTTTTTAAGATGTCTCCAATTGAATAGCCGAGTATAGTGCCAATATTACCATTTAAATTTGTGAACTTCTTACCATCCCAGTGGATATCTGAATGCCTTAGCTTAAAGAAAACATAAGCCATTTCCGTTATCCTGCGTTCAGTATCAACTTTCCCATCGCTTGTAGTCGGGTATCTGCCAAATTTCAGGCGTTCTTTTTTGTAACTGGCATTGAACACACCATCTACTTCATTCTTTTGCATTGTTGCAAGACAACGCTTCCAGGGTAACCGGACGAATTTAATTTTCAATCCGAGTTTTTTTTCTACTATTTTTAAAAATTCAACAGCAAAACCCGGCTTCTCCCAATTTATTTTCTTTCCATGTCCTACATAATTTGGAAAACTGGTTTTGTTTTCATAAG
>JAUCGE010000181.1 GCA_030377965.1 Desulfobacterales bacterium HSG16 | reverse complement strand
CCCAATTACGTCAATAATACTTTTAAGAGCAAATTGTTTTCCTATTTGAGAATACCCAAGCATGAGAAAGGGTAAATTGATCGCTACAATGAGAATGGATAATGGTACACTGGTTGTTTCTGATATCCGAACTCAAAAAAAACAAAGCATCATCACTGTGTCGGGCTGAACAGAAAGCCCCATAATGACAATTTAACATATGGACTTTTAACGCAAATAACTCTGAAAAGTCAAGAAAATTTGGACTATGGATATGAAAAAATGTGTAATTTGTATATTTCAGCCCCGAATTTTTAAATTAGCCATTGATCATTATACGACAGTCCGGTATATCCTTACCGCGTAAGCGATGACAGAGCGAGTATTTAACAAACGACAATTTTTTTAAATACAGGAAAAATCAAATCATGAATTCGGGACTGTATGAAACAGGGAGCAAAATTTAACATGAAATTTAACAGCGTTGAAGATGTATTATGGCAGCTGGAACAATCGGGCTATATCTGTTCAAAAGAGATTGCCACAGTAGTTTTCTTAGCTTGTGCAACCGATAAACCTGTACTGGTGGAAGGGCCTGCAGGTGTAGGAAAAACGGAGCTTGCCAAGGCAGTGGCACGGAATCTGGACAGAAAGCTTATCCGACTCCAGTGCTACGAAGGGCTTGATGAGGCCAAGGCTCTTTATGAATGGGAATATGCCAAGCAATTGCTTTATACCCAGATCGTCAAGGAAAAAATCCATGATCTGATCACAGATTCAAGCAGTATTGCCGATGCAGTGGAAAAAATAGCTGAACAGGAAGACGCTTTTTTTTCCGAGCGGTTTTTACAGACTCGCCCTCTTCTGGAAGCGATCAGTTCTGAAAAACCTGTGGTTCTTTTAATTGACGAGGTTGATAAATCAGACCCTGAATTTGAAGCGTTTTTGCTGGAACTCTTGAGCGATTTCCAGGTCAGCATTCCGGAAATAGGAACCAGAAAGGCTGTCCATATTCCCGTTGTCTTTTTGACATCAAACAATTACAGGGATATGAGCGATGCCTTGAAACGACGGTGCATCCATCTTTACATCGATTTTCCGGACAGGGATCTTGAGATGAGAATTGTTCGGATGAAAATTCCGGGTATTGACGAGAACCTGCTTGAAAAAATGGTGGATGCCATAAGAAATATCCGAAACCTTGACTTGAAAAAACATCCGTGCATTTCCGAAACCATTGACTGGGCAAAATCCCTTATGGCACTCAACATCAAAGAATTGTCACCGGAAGTCGTTGCAGACACATTAAATGTGGTAGTAAAATACAAAACGGATTCGGAATTGGTGAAAAATTCTCTGGATTCCGTGACAGGCTGAATCAACAATGGTCAATATGATTATAAAATTTGCGGCCTGTTGCAGAGCATCGGGATTGCTGGTATCCACGTCAGAAGTTCTGGATGCTGTTTCCCACATAAAACTCATCAGTGTCACGGATGAAAACCTGTTTAAAGCCGCATTGAAAACCAATTTTGTCAAAAGCCGGAGGGATCAGGGGCTTTTTGACCGTTTGTACGCCTTTTTTTTTCATGAAATCAACTTAGACGTTGAAAATATGGAAGCTGAACAAATCCAGGACAATGGTTTTGAAAAGCAAATGGCGGACATAATTGAAAATCTTCGAGATCGAGAAGGTGAAGATGATATCGACAGGGCTATCATCGATTTTTTATCGGGTGATCCAATTTCTTATCTTGACCATATTACCAGAATCCGTACATCGGAGAAGACAAATTCTCAGGTCTTAAAATCCAATATGGATTCATTATCAAAGCGTCTTTCGGTAATGATCAAACTCAACCGGATGAAAGAACGGGTTATGGGGCCTCTGCCTGATGCAGAAGAGGGCGATGGGCAAAGACTTGGTGTGCGAAAACACATTGATAAGCGGCTTGAAACCGCCCGTGCCATGCTCAGTGAAGATCCAAGACCTGAAAACGAAAGCATCAAGCAGGTAAAATCGAAAGATCGCGGCGATCAAAGCCTGGGCGAACAGCCGTTTACCTCCTTCAGTCAGGAGGAAATCGAAAAAATGCGCCATGTGATTGATCATCTGGCCAGAAAACTCAAGGATATTGTATCAAGAAGATTCCGGGCCAGAAGAAAGGGTGTGATTGATGTCAAAAAGACCCTGCGCCGGGCAGGCAGATACCAGGGGATTCCAATTGAGATAATTTTCAAGCAGCGCTCACCTCGAAAAGGAAAAATAGTTGTATTCTGTGATGTGTCAGGCTCTGTGTGGTCGAGTGCAAGATACATGCTTAACATGCTCTATTCCCTTCACGAATGCTTCAACCAGATTAAAAGTTTCGTATTTGTGTCAGCTCTTATGGATGTGACTGAAGTCTTTGAAAAAAACAAGATAGACGAGGCCATAAAAAAAGTTATGACCCACGAGCAGATCCGCCACCAGGAGTTGACGGATTACGGGGAAACCCTGCTCCAGTTTAAAAAGGATCATATGCATGTTCTCACAAAAAAAACGACTCTTATCATCTTGGGTGACGGCAGATCCAATTACATGAATCCTCGTGAAAAAATACTGGCTGAAATGCGCGACAAATGCCGCAGATTGATCTGGCTCAATCCCGAACCCGAACGTTTCTGGTACACTGGAGACAGTGAAATGTCCAAATACAAGGCATATTGCCATGAAATCCGGCCTTGCAGGAATTTAAATCAATTGATGGAATTTATTGAAGAACTTGTACTTTAATTACAGGACGCGCACTCCGGGTTTATAAAACCCGGAGTTTTCTGCCTGCAAAGTGTAAGATCCATGCTGTTGTATATTATTGTTTCCCTGCTGTTTACAGGATTGCCGAAAATATATCTTAAAACTTCTCTGGTCAGTATTCCAGCGACAACTGATGAAGTACTGATCGTGACAGGATGATCCAGATTTTCATCAGAATCATCATTATGAAACTCATCTTGTACATTCTGGCCGTCCAATTCACATTCGGAACATGAGTCACCAGGCATGAACCATCTGACTTCACCAGCCCAGGCAGACATTTCCGCATCAATATAAGGAACACTTGCGAGGCTGCAAAGCATTCTGGCTCGACAACGTGATTCGATGCTGTCAAGTCCTCCGACTACAATATCAGTCTGTCTTAAAAAATTTGCATCCGAATCGAAAGAAATATCTTTATACATATATTTCACATCAATATCGGGGTTTATTTTTCTTGCTGCCTCCGCTGCTACAAGCGCTCTGGGCAGGCCAGCATCGTTTGCTCTGAAAAGAATCGTGCTGCTCAGGTTGGCTGACTCTATTATATCCATATCCAGGATCAGAATATGGCCGATTCCGGCAAGAGCCATGTTTTTGATTATCTCGTTTCCCATAGATCCTGCTCCCGCTATAAGAATTCTTGCATTTTTAAGCTTTTCCTGATTCCAGCCCCTGATTCGTTTCTGCCTGTCATACCTGTCCTCGTTGTTTATCATCTGTTTCACCTTTCGCTTTATGTGAAAAATCAAATTATATCCGAAAAAATCTATTACATATCTTCCAGATTGCGCCACATCCATACAGCCCTGCCGAGGCACAGATCCTGCCAGTCCAGTTCGGACAGCACTGGAGGATATTTTGAATTGCAGCTCATGAGAACAAAGCCGTGTTTCCATTTCTGAACTCGTTTTACGGCTGCTATATTTTCCCCGTCGGTCGGGTAATTGACTGCATATATCTTGTTTTTCACAAGCTCACGGTCATCCATATCAATCACCACAATGGAACCTGGAGGAATTATCGGGGTCATGCTCATACCGCCAACTTTAAGCCCCATCAGCTTATGATTTCTTCTTCCGGTCAGCTCTTGCTGCTTCATGAAAAGGGCGGATACAGGTTCTTCATAAGGATCGAATATTAACCCGTTGTCTCCTGCCGCGAGCTTTCCCGACTCATATAAAGGTATCCCCCTGAAGTCCTCGGAGCTTTCTTTGAATCTCTTTTTCTCCCGGTCGGATTGAACTTCAACGATCAAAGAACTGTCAAACAGGTTTACAGATTCGCCATCAAGTACTCTCCTGCCAAGAGATATGAAATCTATCAGGTCATACCCGAACGCGCCTGCAATTTTTGTCTGAGTTTTAGGGCCATAGGATTTTTTTGTCATTATCTCACTGATCATGCTCGGACTGACACCTGCTGCCTGGGCCAAAGCCTTTTTGTTCTTAAACTCGGAATTTTGAAGACAGTATCCGAGTGCTGCACGAAACCAATGTGTACTCTGAGGTATTTCCATTTTATCTGCCCTTATTTTTTATCCAGTTTTCTTCGATCTCACGGGCTTTAATCTTCAAGATATTTCCGTTTTTCGATCAAACCTTTGTTTTTTAAATTCATACTTGCACAGTGGAAATTGAAAAGCAAGAAAAATTCGATATTAGCGAAAAAAATATTGACTTACGTTAAAAAATTCGATATAAACGAATTTAAAGATCAACAATCAAATTACACAGGTTTTCAGCAGCTTATGATAGGAATAGTGATCGTGACACATAATCAACTGGCAGATGCCCTGATAGACACTGCTGTATCCGTTATCGGGAGAAAATTGAAACAGGTGGCAGCAGTCTGCGTATGGGAAAATGAAAGCACAAACATGCTGCACACAAAGATTGCCGGAAGCATTGATGCTGTTTACAGCTCTGAGGGTGTGTTGATTCTGACCGATATGTTCGGCGGAATACCGTCTGATTTGAGCTATTCTTTTCTCAAAAAAGGTAAAATCGAGGTCATATCCTCAATCAATCTTCCCATATTGCTCAAGGCCGTCGATTCGAGAAAGAGCATGAACCTTTCGACTCTTTCAAGATGCCTGGAAGCTTACGGTAAAAAAAGTATATCCGTAGCGAGCGAAATTTTGGGCGGAAATGCAAGATCGGCCATGTATTCCTGCCCTCTGGACAGCCTGCTTCACACATGTCCTGGCAAGGTATGAAAAAAAAATTAATAATGAAAGGAAACTCCATGTTCAACCAGAAGGAATGTGTCAGATGCCGCGACTGGTTTCTTGAAGAAGACGTCTTTTCTCTCGATACCCAAAATCATGAAGGCGAGCCTGTTTATGTGTGCGAAGGGTGTCTTCTGCCTCTGGAGCAGGATTTATTTTATGGGCAGTGCTGCACCATGTTGAGAAGAGGTTTGCCTGTTGACAATATTTCATATTAGGAGGTAAAAAAATGACTTTTTCACGAGCAGAAAGAATGAAATCAAGCATGAAAATTGCTATCACCGGGCCTTCCGGAAGCGGAAAAACACATTCAGCGTTAAAGATTGCATCCGGTCTTGCAAATGACGGAAAAATCATGCTGGCTGATACTGAACATAAGAGTGCCCGGCTTGAGGCCGGAAAACCTGGTATTCCAGATTTCTATGTTACTCACATAACACCGCCTTATACATCTGAAGCGTTCGTGATGATCATGGATGAAGCAATCGCTGAAGGAGCGAGTGTTCTTATTATAGACACTCTGTCTCATGAATGGGAAGGTGAAGGCGGCATACTGGATCAAAAAGAAGCCCTGGACGCTTCGAAAACAAGAGTAAATTCATGGGCGCAGGTCATGCATTCCCATAATTTTCTGAAAAACAGAATGTTGACATTTCCGATTCATCTCATCGTAACTCTCAGAACAAGAACAGAATGGGTTATTCATGATAAACGGCCCGTAAAAATAGGAATGAAACCGGTACACAAAGAAGGGCTTGAATATGATTTCGGCATTGTATTTCACCTGGATCAGGAAACTCACAATGTGCAGGTCATAAAAGACAGAACCAGCCTGTTTGACGGGCAGGGTGAATTTGTTCCTTCCGAAGATACTGGTGCAAAAATTTTTTCCTGGTTTAATAAGGGTGCCGGCCCTTCTCCTGAAGAAACTTACAGAAGCAGCCTGGAAAAGCTGACCGAGGTAATATTCGAGTTGGAAAGAATAAAAAATCTCGATGATCTGACAGAATGGTATAAAAATAATGAGAATAATATCAAGAAAAATCTGACAGAGGAACACTGGCAGATTTTTGTACGGCACTGCATGGAATCGAGGGTATTGCATAATTCGAACAGATGGATGGAATGGTCAACTGAAGAGCTTGACAAGATATGTTCCGGGGAACAATTTGACCTGTGGTGCAGAAAAAATTTCTCGAATATTATGAGATATCTTATTCCCGAAGCCAGGGACAGATTCCAGAGGATACTTGATGATAAGCGGTTCGATTTGAACGTGATAGCGGCATGAATTGCGGCATACGGGCAATAAAAACCCGCATTCTGCCCTATCTTCTGTTGACATTTTGACCACAGCCCATAAATTATCCTTATTTTATCAAAGGGATAGATAATGGGGAACGCAAATTTGCCAGATGGTCACTGGAGTAAAATTCTGGCTTTTCTCAAGACGCAAAATGGGATTTATATCGGCAAGAAAGAGGACTGTCGAAATTTTTTGGAAGTCGTTCTTTGGGTGCTTCGTAGCGGTACACAATGGAAATTGCTGCCAGCTGACAGAGGCAATTGGAGCAGTGTTTACAAACGCTTTGAAAAATGGGCAAAAAATTACATGCATTTTGTGCGATTTGCCGCCGCTTGATATGGATACGCTGAAATGTCAACAGAGCCTATAAAGCATAACGATAAGCTCAGCGTGTTCGGTTTTGCACAGTGAAGCGGAGCAAAACCGAATCCGCTGGAGTGTTTGGTTATATTAAGCCGGGTTTAATGCTACTTTTATTCATTTCAAATTAGATCGCTGTTTTTTTGTTGTTTTGGCACAAAAATTGCCGTTTCCGCTGTTCCTGATTTATCCGGATTCTCGTCTGACTGCATGCATTTTCTCCTTTTTATTGTTTTTTTCCGATTACCGTATTAATTTTACTTTGTCACTTTATCATTCTGCATGTATTTTGGAATATTTTCAATAATATGTCCAGTAAATAATTATATTTCAGTTAAAGCCAAGAATTGTTAAGCCATGCACAAACGGCTCGTTCTCAGGCTGCCTTGAAGCTGAGACAGATCCTGAGAATTGGCTTCCACGCCAAATCGGGAGGAGGATATCAACATCTCCAGGC
>JAUCGE010000026.1 GCA_030377965.1 Desulfobacterales bacterium HSG16 | reverse complement strand
TTAACGGCTGCACGGATAGCCGGACAGAACAACGCAAAATTGTGCATTCTCCATGTGCTTGAATCAGCATCATTTGATAATCGTCATTTTATAAAACATTTTAAAACCGGGGAGGAAATCTTCACAAATATTGAATATGAAAGAGCTGTTGTTAAAGAATTGAAAAAAAATTATGGAAAAATGCTGTCTGGATATAATTATGAAATCAGGATTACATCCGGTTTTCCCTGGGAAGAAATTCTTGGATGGTCACAACAGGAAGACACTGATTTAATAATACTCGGCCCTCATTCAAACAGGGCAGAGGAAAAAGGCGTGGTCAGGGTAGCAGGGAAGGTGGGGAGTACGGCAGACAGCGTTATTTCCCGAAGCATCTGCCCTGTTATGATAGTCAATCCAAAGGTTGAACCGGAAAAATTGAATTTTAAGAAAGTGCTGATAGGTGTCGATTTTTCAAGCTCATGTGAATGCGCTCTATGTTGCGCTGTTAAGATGGCACAAAAATATGATACTGATCTTTCTGCGTTTCATATGCTGCCGGTGGCTCCTTCTCCAAAATTTTCCAGGGAAGACTGGGAAGCAAAAATAGATCATTCAAAAGAAAAGTTGAAAGATTTCTGTCATGGATTTCTGGATGGCACGAACCATGAATATAATATCTGGGGGGGAGCGCTGCCGCATATAGAGCTTTTGAAATGCGCTGAAAAAATTAAAGCTGATCTCATTGTGATGGGTTCCCATACACAGGAGACTTCCGAAAAATGGTATGCTGGAAGCGCTGTGGAGCGCGTGAGCTTCAGAGCACTTTGCCCGGTAATCATAGTCACTGACCCTGATATGCTGTTTAAATGGGAAGCAGGTGGCTCAATTAAATAAATAGATGAGGGAAACTATGTCCTTTTTTTCAAGACTCATGTCCTTTTTTTCAAGATTTTTCAAGATCGGCCAGGCCCATGCTAATTCTGTTGTGGATATGCTGGAAGATCCAATAAAAATGACAGAACAGGGAATCCGGGATTTAAAAGCGGATTTACAGGATGCATTGACCGGACTTGCCGAGGTCAGGGCTATTGCCATAAGAACCGGCAAAAATGCTGAACGTGAAAAATTAAATGCTTCAAATTATGAAAGAAAAGCCATGTTTCTTTTGCAGAAAATGCAAAACGGAGCTTTGGCGAAAAATGAGGCAGAACATCTTGCCACTCTTGCATTGAGCAAAAAGGAAGAGCATACAAAACTTGCTGTCAGGTGGACTCATGAAGCTGAACAGCAAAACAAAATGGCAGACAATCTTAAAGCAAACGTAAACAAACTACGATCATCCATATCAAGGTATGAAAAAGAACTGGTCACTTTAAAGGCTCGTGCAAAAACCGCTGCGGCAACTAAAAAAATCAACCGGCGTTTGTCCAGCATAGATTCGAGCGGCACTATAGACATGCTGGAAAAAATGAAGTCGAGAGTAGAAGAGGAAGAATCTTTATCCCTTGCTTATATGGAAATTGGGGATACACAAAAAAGTATTGATGATGAGATAAACGAGGCTCTTGCAGGAGGCCGGACAGTTACTGATTCTGCGGGAATTATCGGGCTGAAACAAAAAATGGGGATTTTAACGTAAGGGTTCCTTAGAGCGTGTTTGAAAAGTTCAATTTTTGTTCGAGTTCAAGGAAAGCGAAAATTTCAACCGCAGGAATACATTGAGTATTTTGAGGATTGAAATTTGAGACTGACGCAGAAATCGGGCAAAAAGGGGATTTTTCAAACATGCTCTTAAAAATCGAAGCTGAAACCAAGAACAAGACCAGTTTCTTTTGCGGACAGAGTTATGCGGGAGTTTTCGCGGATATGGTCAAAAAATTTTCGTTTTTGTTGTTTGTTGTATCTATGCGCGCTTGTAACACTGCCGTAGATATTGCCTGAATAAAATCCTGTTCCAAACATGGTGATGATACCGCCTAGAGCATAGTTTTCGTCATCAAATGCAGCATATGCAGCAGTTGCTATTGCGGAGTTCACTATAAACGATGTGACTGCATCCTGATATCGTCCGCAATAGATATAGCCAGCTCCCGGTATTATACCAAGGAACCCGGCAAGGGCCGGACTCTTTTGCTTGATGGTTCTGGCCGGCCTGATCTTTGTCTGTTCGGATTTTATCTGTTCGGCCTTTTCGAATTCATTAGAAATAAAATCAAGCCTGTATTTTGTCCGATTTGCCAGGCTTATACGGTCAAAATGAAGCATGGCCCGATCCCATTTGAAATTTTCCATATAAATCCAGGCTATCTTGTAATTTGCCTTATCTTGCACATTCTGATCTTTGGAAAGCATGATCAGATTAGAAAAAAGAGTGACCGCCTGACCGGGATTTGCCTGATTCAGATGACTTTCTCCTGCTCTAAAAAAAGCCCTCGTTGAATAATCATCTTCCCTGTAGTCGGTATCTGCCTCAAGAGAGACAACTTTATCAAACGCGGCTATTGCCTGGTTAAAATGTCTTAGATGGAACCATGCCATGCCTATCTGATATTCTGCCTGCACAACACGACTGTCATTGGGAAAGAAAGCGATGAATCTTTCAAATTCTGCGATACAAAGCAAATATTTCATTTCTTCGAACAAAGAATCTGCAAAGGTAAACTGCTTGTCAGCAGATATTGTTATTACTGTATCGGCATATGCAGAATAAGGAGTTAAGAAAACAAGACAAAAAATTATGATAAGGTATTTCATAAATAATATCAACGATCCTGAGTGACTCTGAGTACTTCTTCTATTGTAGTGTTACCCATCAATACTTTTTTTCTACCGTCTTCCCTCAAATTATGCATGTTTGCTGCCGACTTGATTTTGTTTGAATCAAACGTCTGAAGAATCAAGCTTTTCAAAGTTTGATTCATTACCATAATTTCAAGAATTGCCACACGGCCCCTGTAACCTGTCATGAAACAATCCTGACAGCCTTTTGCTTGATAAAACACCGAATCCTTGATGCGCTCAGGTTTAATATCAATTGTTTCCAGAGCAAATGCTTCTGGAGAATAGGGTTGTTTGCAGGAATCGCACAGGACTCGAACCAGCCTCTGAGCTGCTACGCCGATAACAGATGATGAAATCAGAAAAGGTTCTACGCCTATGTCTACAAGCCTTGTTATGGCACTTGCTGAATCATTTGTGTGAAGAGTCGAGAAAACAAGATGGCCGGTTAAAGCAGACTGAACCGCTATATCAGCAGTTTCCCTGTCCCGGATCTCGCCGATAAGAATTACGTCCGGGTCCTGGCGTACAATAGCTCTCAATCCCCTGGCGAATGTCAATTCGATTTTTGGGTTGACCTGAATCTGGCTTATGCCCTGCAACTGGTATTCTATTGGATCTTCAATAGTGATTATGTTGATATCGGGCTTGTTGATGGAAGAAAGAATCGAATATAAAGATGTGGTTTTTCCGCTTCCGGTAGGCCCTGTCATGAGTATGATTCCGTTGGGGTAGGAAACGAGTTTTTTCAATGTTGCAAGCAGGTCAGGATCTATACCCAGATCGTTGAGACTCAGAATGGAACCGCTCTTGTTCAGAAGACGCATCACCACACGTTCGCCAAAAAAAGTAGGGATGGTTGAAACACGAATGTCTATATCCTGGTCTCCTACTTTGAGTTCGATACGCCCATCCTGAGGAAGCCTTTTTTCTGCAATATTGAGCTTTGACATGACCTTGATTCTGGCTATAAGGTTCGCCTGTATCCATTTTGGGGGGGAGAGCATGTCATACAGAATTCCATCCACCCGGTGTCTTACATTGAAGCTGTTCTGGTAGGGTTCGATATGAATATCACTGGCCCTGGCCTTTACGGACTGAGAAATTATGTGGTTGACAAGCTTGATTATCGGGGCATCACTGGTATCATCCAGAAGATCGGCAGTTTCTTCAATCTCGCTTATGATTGTACTGCCATCTTCTTCCATATCCTGTACAAGCTGTTGAGCTGAATCTCTGCTCATATCATATGAAATATTGATGGCAGATAGAATGGAGTCTTTTGTCGAAAGTACAACCTCGTAGTTTTCGACATCTATTATTCTAACCAGATCGTCCAGAGAATGGAAGGATGTCGGGTCATGAATTGCTATTATGCAATCGCATGGCCTTTTTGAAATATGAAGTTCTTTTTCCGATTCGGCTGATTCGTGTTTACATCTCAGGGGAACCATCATGTATTGCTTTAAAAAATGGATCGGAACCCGGTTGGTAAGATCCCCTGAAACATCTTCCATGGGAAGACTCGGCCAGAATTCGATATTATAAAAGATTCCAAGCGCCTCAAGATAAATTTCTTCGGTGACAAGCTTTTTTCTTATAAGAATATCACCAAGATCATCCCCTTTTTCATCATGAATCTTTACGGCTTCATTATAGTCATCTTCCGAGATTTTAGAATAATTCAAAAGGGCTTGTGAAAAAGTTTGTTTCATTTTTAATTGCTCTCATTCGGTATTTCGATTTTTTCTTCGTCTTCATCGTCATCCACAACAGGAGTGTACATCTTGATCCCGGTTTCTTCATCAATCCGGTCAATATGTCCTTTTTTCTGCTCGTAGAATGCCTTTGCGTCTTCCTTGTTTTCTATCACATGGGGAGTTAAAAAGACATAAAGATTGCCCCTTTCACGGGTTTTTTTCAAGGATCGAAACATCCATCCTGCCAGGGGAATTTCCCCAAGACACGGAATCTGGTAGTTGCTTTCGGAAAGACTGTCGTCAATGAGTCCGCCTATCACGATGGTATTTTTGTCGTGGACTATCACTGTGGTTTCTATTTTTCGTTTTAGAGTTGTGGGCCTGCTGCTCTCGCTCACGCTGCTGCCTTCGTCAAGTTTGTTTATGTCCTGAAGAATCTTGAGTCTGACCAGCCCGTCTTTTGAAATCTGCGGAGTGATAGTGAGGGTTATACCCACATCCTTATATTCGTATGAACTGTATGCATCCACCGAAGTTTTACTCTCTTTTGTCTGGTATGGAACGTTTTTACCCACCACGATGGTTGCTTCTTCGTTATCTGTGGTCAGGATCTGGGGAGTCGAGAGAATATGTACATCTTTGTCTTTTTTATAGGCGTTTATGATAGCCGCCAGGTTGGGAAAGATTACATCCCCGATTTTTAAGGGTTCACTGAACACTCCGAGGGAAAAACCGGCAGGAAATGTCCCTATTGCAGAGCCTGCCATTCCGGCAATATTCGAATATGCGTTTTCACCGCCGCCGAATCCACCACCGAATCCACCACTGGTGCCGTCATGGCTGGCTTCTCCCATCACGACCCACTCCGTACCCATGTTAAAGCCCTTATCCACATTGACTTCCATTATCAGACATTCGATATATACCATAGATCTGGGAATATCGAGCTTTCTGATTATTTCTTCCAGAACCAGGTAATCGTCTTTTTCAGCCATGATAATCAGGCTGTTTGTAGCCTTGTCAGCCGTAATTTTGACAGCTTCCGAAACAATAGGAGCTTCCTTTTTTCCTTTTTTAGTACTCCTGTTCTGTTTTCCGGAAAGTGACTGCAAAACTTTGGCAAGATCTTCGGCAGTGGCATTTTCCAGATAGTAAACATGAATTTTTTCCTTGCCTCTCGGCACTTCCCTGTCAAGACGGTCTATAAGTTTTCTTATCCTTACCGTGTTATCTTCACTGGCAAGGAGTATCAGGGAATTTGTACGCTCGTCAGCCACGAATCTGATATTATCCCCGGATGTCACTCCCTTTTTACCTTTTCTAGCCTGCTTGAATACGGTTGTGAGTATCTTTACCAGTTTCTGGGAATCGGCAAATTCGAGAGATATCACTGATATTTCCTGGCCCACGCCTGTTACATCGATTTGATCTAAAATCTTCATCAGCCGTTTAATGTTGGAATAAATATCGGTCACCATCAGGGTATTGGTGGGCTGGTAAGCCAGAATCACGCTGCCTTTGGAAATAAGAGGCGAAAAAAGCCGCTTGATATCATTGGGATCTGCATATCTTAAAGGTATGATCTGGGTAACAACCTTGTCTTCCGGAGAACGGGCTTCGTTTTTTAAGAGGGTCTCTATATTTTTGGATCTTGCGTCAGGAGAGGAAATTATTTTTGTAACCTCTCCTGCTTCGACCGCAGTGAACCCGTGGACTTCGAGGACAGACTCGAAGACTTTGTATGCTTCCGCAATCGAAATCCGGCTGGAAGAAATGACCGTAACTTTTCCCTTTACTCTTTTATCAACGATAAAATTCTTGCCCGTTAACTCGCTGATGAATTTGATCAAAAGCCCGATATCCACATCGTTAAAATCAAGAGATACTGCTCTGTCTCCTTTATGATTACTGTCCAGAGGTTCTAATTTTTTATCAGCACAATAGGCAGGTATCAGCAAAGCTGTCAGAAGAAAAAAAACAAGCCCGAAAAGTGCGGCGATTTTATAAGGATGTCTCGATTGTGATTTCATAGGAAAAAAAGCTGTTCCTTTCAAAAAGATTCGATCAAAAAGGATTATTCATCAATTGCATATTCTATGGTCTGCGAACGGCCCCGCCTGCGGATTTCCAGGGATACGTTGGATGCGGATTTCAGGCTGTTGTAAAATTGAAGAGCATCGTCCACCGATGAGATGTCGTTACCGTCCACGCCCTTTATAACATCCCCGCTTCTTAATCCAAGTTTCGAGAAAATAGAATTGGGTTTTATACGTGTAATTGTCAGGCCGTCCGCTTTTCCATTTTGAAAATGGGGTCTTATTTTTGCCTGGCGCATCAAATCGTTGACATTCGTGATTGCATTTTCCACTTCAGTACGTGCAAGGGAGACATTTTTGGATTTTTTTGCAGAAGAAGTCCTTTTCTTTGAAGCCTTTGATCTGTTGGACAGATTTGACCTGGCAGATGAACGGCTTCCAATCTCAACCATTTTCAGCACTTCGTTATTACCGGCTAACGAGAGTATCACCTTGTCTTTGAATATTTTCTTTATTGTCGCTTTCTGGATAACATCTCCTTCGACATGCAGCTGCTGTTTTCTTTTTTTCTGATCTTCGATAATGGCATAGGCAATTTTTTTATCACCGATGATCGTACCCCACAATTTGAGCCTTAGCTTAGTTGGTTTCAGATCTTTTTTGGGATCTATTTCAGGCTCTTTTGTTACCTTTGTTGGATCAGGAGTATTGAAAAGATTCCTGTCACCAACAGCCTTGTAATATCTCATGGGCCGGGTGACACTTTTGACCGGCTTTGATTTTTCAGATTTTACGTCAATGGCTTCGATTACAGGAACAGTATTAACATCAATTTTATTGATCAGGGTTTTATAAGAGGCATTGACTCCTGTATAAATCATTCCTGTGACAAGCACCAGGTTGGCAATGATGAAATATTTTTTCATGGCGATTTATCCTTATATAATCCTTATAGCTTCGGTAAAAACTTAGGCTTTTTCACAGTACCTGTCAACGTGAACTCCATTCCGTTTTTGATCAGCGATGCGGCAGGATAAATTTTTGCAATAACCTTGATAAAGAACGGATCTGGGACGATTTTTCCTTTCAGATTCAACACACTGTTATCGACAGGTTGCTTTGCCCTTATGGTTCCGCTTATATTGCCGCTGACCTGTTTTCCCTTGATAACGCATTTATCAATCTTTACATTCTGCCGGTTTTTGACCTTGATATCAGCATCAATACTCTTAAAATCAATTTTTTTGATACCATATAAAGGTGCTGCAAGGACTGCACTTGAATCTGAAATGATGAATCTGGCTGAAAGATTTTCGCCTGACACACTGCTTTCAAACCTGACAGTGCCGTCAAGTGTTCCTGTCAAGCTTGCCTCATGGATACGTTTTACAGCCTGGATCTGGTCTATCTTGATTTTTGTAAGTTTCGAATTGACAACAAGTTTCCACTGTCCCGGCTTCTTGTCTTCAATCAATCTTAAATTACCGACTGCTTTACCTTCGCAGAGACTGGCGGCAAAATCGAAAATCTTTTCCGGTTTTGTAAGAGTCAGAATGCGGGGAGACACTCTCATTTTCGAACTGTCTATGACAGGTTCGGTTCTGTGGGCCATACTGATGGAATAAAAGTTTATTCCAGGAGGAGGAAGAACCGGTTTGATATTGTCTATTTTTATTCCCAGATCCGGGTTGGCTTCTACAACTTTTGCCGAGATAAATTTCTCGATTTCTTTGGAAGGGAAAAGGTAATAGATAAAAAATCCTGAAACCGTCAGGCTGAAAGCAGAATACAAAAAAAATTTCATAAGTTTTTTCATTGTAAAAATTCCTGTTATTCCTTTTTCTTTTCGAGGGTTTCGATCAGTGTAACAACATCTAACAAGCCGCTTTTGTTTTTACGTGAAACCGTCATTTTTTTTACATATACGCCATTGGATGAGTTTTCCAGTGAATAGATAAAAGGAGCCAGTTGTTTTAAATCTATGGCCTGAAATTTTATTTCGACGTTTGAACGTATAAATGGGCTGTCCTTTATTTTCTTTGTGGATGGCTTGGTATATTGCGTGTTATCCTTGAGTTTTGCGTTTTTAGCTGTCTTGTTCACAAAAGAGAACAGATTGAAATTCCGGTTTTGTCTGTTAAATTGCCTGCTGCCCGCACTTTTCTCTTTAAAAAGAGTGTCATATTCTGATTTAAGGGATTTAATTTCATGCAGCTGCTCTGTTTTCACTTTGAGACTCCGTCCTGCCCGGTCTCTTTTCTTGTTGAAAGGAGTTATTACATACTGGACAAGTATAAGGATACACACAGCAATAACTGCTATCGCAACAGCGTATTTTTCCCGCCTGCTGACATTGATCATAATGTCACCTTGAACTTGAACTTGATCCGTTTTGTGACAGGATCTTTTTTAGTGGATGTAATAGCGACTTTTCTAAACAGTTTGGATTGTTCCACCCGTTTCTGCATATCCACGACCGAGTCGTTATTATCGGTATTTCCGGTAACCAGTATATTCTGGAGGCTGATCTGTAAACGTGTCAATTCAACATCAATGCTTTTGGGAATAAGCCTGCTCATTTCATTGAATATATCCATAACCTTTATGTTTTTCTGCTGATCGGAAAGCCCGTCTTTCTGCCTGAGTTCTTCAACGGCAGCCTTCATTTGATCCACCGGCCTGACTATTTTTGCT
The DNA here is from genome assembly GCA_030377965.1 of Desulfobacterales bacterium HSG16. GTDB lineage: Bacteria > Desulfobacterota > Desulfobacteria > Desulfobacterales > HSG16 > JAUCGE01. The sequence continues at coordinate 24,932 of JAUCGE010000026.1, read as the reverse complement.
TTTGGAAATGCCTGTTTGAAAACCGCTTCAATCTGTCTGTCCAGTTTTTGCCCCTCGTTTTTTACAGACCGGTATTCCACCGTCAGGTCAGCGGTTACAAAAACTATGAGAAAAATGGCCAGTAACCCTGTCTGGATGATGGATGATTTATATTCAGCCCATTTTTTTCTTATGGCAAAAGGGCCTTTTCGAAAATTGAATCCCTTGACCCCAAGAGTGGATCTGAGAACAGGGGCAAGAGCTGAAAAAAAGCTACCGCTGTTTTCTGGAAATCCATCCCGGGGCATTTTTATCTTTATGCCGCATTCTTTGATCAGATCAGGGCATCTTACCGAAATTTTCAGTTTTCCTTCGATCTGTAACCTGAGTTCTGCCAGAAAATCACGATTATCTGTTTTTGATGCTATCTCATATTTATCTGCAACACCTTCGATTTCGGCAATTTTATTCCCAGCTTCATTTTTGGCTTCATTCCCAGCCTTTTCGTGTTCACCTTCAGGATGAGCATATCTGGTAATCCAGATTTCATCGGGTGTGACATCAACTGAAAATAATGAATCACATGCTGCAAGAGTACGTCGGATATTAGTACACAGGTTATCCGCATTTACATTTTCAGATATTGTCAGAGGAAAGGATCTGATCAGGCAGACATTACCTGAAATAATGAGGGCGGCCGTACAGAAACGATCACCGATATCAATTGTCATCAATATTGCAGGCAGATTCTGCTTTTGTTTACGGTTCCAGTTCTGGCCGATAATCAATGCCGTGCAATATCCTGATGGTGTAATGATTTCAGGATTAAGCCCTATTTCCGCAAGCTCGTCGAGAATAATTCCTATACGCTGTATTTCCACAGCCCCTGCAAGCACACGGGTCTCTTCTTTTTGCCCGTCTGCAAACGTGTTGGGCGGAATCGAATAAAAATCCATGACCAGTTCATCTACCGGGAAAGGAAGATTCGATTCCAGTTCATAGGGAAGCACCTGAAAAATTTTCCGCTCATCTTTAAACGGTGTACTCGTATTTCTCCAGGAAACCAGACTCGAAGAAAAGGATACCATGCATTCGCATCCGTGAAGATCGCTTTTTTTTATTTTTGCATCGTCTTTTTCGAGGAGAGCATCAAGGGCTGGTTTGATGGAAAAGCCGTTCTGTCCACTTTCACCTTTCTCTGCAGCAGGTATGGATACACAGTCAAATGCTTCCACACTGGTTTCACGTATTCCGCCTTTAACAATAACAGCGGCAAGAGTATCATTTCGTATGTCAAGTCCAAGAATTATTCTGCTCATAAGGATTATACTGTTATCCGATTATACCGTATCTGTGCAAGAGGAAAAAGTCCTATTCAGTATCCCAGCTCAAAACTTTGCATCTCCATTTACCTGTTTTTTTGTTCTTTTCCCGAAAAACCACCACAATTGCGGTAAGTTTCATATTATTGAGAGACGCTGTTGACTCTATTCGAAAAAAGTCACTTGATGTGGTTATAAGTTCATTGGCAATAGCCAGGTCTCCACACCCCGGAGCTTCTTTATACCAGTTGAGGCTGGATAAATTGGTGTTGACAAACTTGCCATCTTCTTTTTCTTCACGATAATCATATATGGCCTGTGCATATTCCGGGTCTTCCGAAGATACAACAGCCATAAGAACTGGAAGATCGGCTGTGTTTATGTTGATTTTACCGTCAAATGTAAATTCTCGTTTTTTCACCTTTTTCGGTGATTTGGTCATGCAGTGAACGGTTAGAAAATCCGAAAGTCCGGGAAGAATGCCCTCAAGGCCGTAAAAAAGTTCACGCTTCATACCTTTGATGGAAAGCATTTCATCAATATGGGTGATGGGTCCGTTTTTACATTTGACCGGGGGATCAAGATCTTCATAATAATCGGATTCTGCACCGCTCAAACCAGTTACAGCATCATCATCACCGGAATCAAGCCAGTCTTTGATGGAATTTACGATAGTTGTCGGCTCTACCTCTTCCAGTTGCTCTGACTGGGCTTTCAAAGCTCTTGCCATTCTGTCCCACATGCCCTGCTGCGCGGGATTGAACTCCCTTCCCTTAGGAAACTGAACCATTGCGTTTACCTGGATTCTACTTCGTTCATCAGTGATTTTAAAATTTACGCTTCCTGCTTCAAACCGGATGGATTCCAGAGTCTCAGCAATTTTTTCAGGATCGGCCCAGTCCTCCTGAACGGAATCGAGTCCTGAAGGAGGCCCGCTTTTTCTATCCTTGATCAACATGGCCATTGCTGCATGAACACCTGATGAGGCTATATGTGAAAGAGTCACTCTGTCTCTGGCCGATGCTGTTGTCATCATGGAATTGCGGGTTTTTCGGTTGAGTTCAAAGGCTGCCGGCAGGAGTATGGCTATAAAGGAAAGGGTCATCAGCAGCACAACCCCTTTATTATTTTTTATTATTTTGAGCAAAGCCGTAAAATCCTTTTCCCATATCCGCTTATTTTATTTTTTTCCTGCCTGAATAAAAGCCCACCATCGTCTCAAACATGGAAGATGTATTTTCATCACCTGTTTCAAGCAGAATTTTTACTGCCACAGGAGTACTGTATGAAACATCCCCCGAATCCGAATCCCAGGTTTCATATTCTGTTTCCTCGTCATCGTAATAAAAAAACGACAAGGATTTGACGTTCTCGCAAAGAACCGGATCAGATCCTTTTGGCTCGAATCCGTTCTTATCAAATCTTTGTTCGGGCAGCAATGTATCAGCTCGCCTTAATACAGATGTTCCATCTTCACGATCCTGTACATAATATACAATTTCGGCAATACCACCGCGAACCTGTGAGCCGAAGGAGACATGAGCTGAAGATGTAAATCTGAGTCTTGCAAAGTCTTTATTCGCAGATGATCCGGTATCACCGATAATTCGATGGGGATCAGAGTTATCGTTAAACTGGGGTTTTACATACGCGGGAGCCAGAGAAAAATGAGCAGCTCTCAGGTCAGTTATCATCCGGTTAAGACAATTTTTTGCCATATCATATATATAAATCTCTTCATTGAGTGTATTGGCATTTGAAAAAATAGCGTGAAAAGAACTCAGGATAGTTGACATTATTATGGCAAAAATAAAAATCGATATCAGCACTTCAAGGAGTGTAAAGCCATACTGCCTTTTTATATCAGTTTTTTTCATCAGTAATTCGATACATTGTAGTGGAATAGCTCAAGGCTTCATCTTCTCCGTAACTCACCTCGACCATTATCTTTTTCAGATCGTCTGCCACATCTCCAAGATACTCGGATTCAACATCGTCTATTCTAACTTTCCAGAAATATTCCGGGAAATTATCTCCAAAATCCCCTGATCCTGCCGAGGAACTGTCAAAGGAAAGTGTTTGAAGATGCCCGATCTTGCTTTGCAGGAGCAGAGGGGCGGAAGTATAAAACCGAGTGGCATTAGCCATAGCAATGGTCTGAGTGTGAAGCCGGTAAATTGCAGTCAGAACAATTGCGAGCAGAGCAATGGAAACCATAACCTCCAGCAGAGTAAATCCTCGACTGCTGGAAATCGATTTCTGCCTGAAGATATCTTCAGTCATCAAAGCCCGCATGCTTATTATATTGTTTGACATTGGTCAAAAAAGGCTCAATCAAAAACGTTATTTCATTGTTGTCATCATCTTCCACATGAATCAGAGCTTTGTCTGAATAACCGCCTTTATAAAAACGAATTTCGGCCCGGTCTGCGGAAGTTTTTTCTGCATTTGGAAATTCAACATCAATTATACTGAAACCTTCTGGAAATTCAAATCCGCTTTCTCTTGCAGCAAGAACAGCCTCTTCATCAGCTTCTCCATCAGTGATCCACAGAATGCCGTCACCAGGGCTGATATGCATTATAAACTCCTTCTGCTGCTGGCTTGCCCGTTCTTTGAGCATCTGAACTTTAACAATGATCCATCGGGAAATATCATTACCTTCGCCTTGTCCGGTCAATGCGCTGAAATTGGGTAATACCAGATAAAGCATAATACTCAAAAGAGCAAGCACCAGCATCAGTTCAAGCAGAGTGAATCCTGCTGTATCATGTTTTGTTTCAGATGCCTTGCCATGTATCAATCTATATACTGGCCCAGGCATCGAATTGCATAAATTTCCTGAATTCATGACGGCAACAGAATCACTTGTTATCCCAGCTTTTGATGTCAGCATCGAACCCGTCACCATCTTGAACCCCGTCCGCTCCATAGGACATCAGGTCATAATCTCCATGAACCCCGGGGCTTAAATAAATATACATATTATCCCAGGGATCTTTGGGAAATCTCTCCAGATAAGGGCCTTTCCATTTATTTGTTGAACCCCCGCTGGCCGGCGCTTCAACAAGAGCTTCCAGACCCTGTTCTGTTGTTGGATAGGAACCATTGTGCAGTTTGTACATCTTGAGAGCAGAGCCAATGGCATGCATGTCGGACACTGCCGCTCCCTGTCTTGCTTCGTCCGGTGCTTTCATGATGTTGGGCATAATCAAACCGGCAAGAACACCCAATATAACAATGACCACCATCAGTTCGATCAGGGTCAATCCGCTGTCATCTGTCAGATTTAATCTGTGTTTTCTTTTCATATTTTTTCCTTTCCGTAAATTTTTATTTCAATTTTAAATAAATCACAGTTCCCTGCTCTGTCTTGAACTCCTCTGTCAGGGAAAATGCTTGATTTTTAAATAACATTGCCCAACGCCCTATCGAATCAGAGTGTTTATCTGAAATATGGGAAGACAGATGGACAATACTATAAATCCCACCACAACAGCCATCACAAGAATCATGACAGGCTCAAGCAGGGCTGTCATGGTTATGATGGCTATTTCCACCTCGTTTTCATAAACATCTGCGATTTTGCCGAGCATGGTTTCCAGTTCACCACTTTGCTCTCCCACCATAATCATCTGGATGGCAAGATGAGGAAATAAACCACTTTTGTCAAGAGACTCGGCCAGTGCCTGACCTTTGCCCACATTTCGGACAGCTTCTTCGATAGCATCGGATAAAAGGACGTTTCCCACTATATTCTTAACAATATCCATTGCAACCAGCATGGTGACACCATTTTCAAGAAGTGATCCTAATGTGCGTGTAAATCTGGCAACAGCCAGTTTCCTGGAAAGATTTCCAACACCCGGGGTTAAAAGGATCGTTTTGTCGATTGCATGTCTGCCTCCGGCAGTTTTGTTTGTGGCACGAAAAGATATTATCATGCCGAAAAAAACGAGAAGAATTCCCCACCACCATGATTTCAAGAAATCGCTGCTCGCTATAAGAATTCTGGTCTGCGTTGGAAGTTCCCGGCCCATGTTAGTAAAAATGGAGGATATGTTCGGAACAATATAGGTCAAAAGGAAGAAAAGAATCCCGGAACCGAAAACCGTCATTAAAATGGGGTAGGCAAGAGCTGTCAATATTTTGTTTTTCAGTGCCTGCTGTTTTTCGGTAATATCGGCAAGGCGGTCCAGAACAATCTCAAGAGTTCCCGAAGATTCTCCAGCAGATACCATATTAATGTAGACCGGTGAAAAAATACCAGGGTAAAGGGATAGAGAACCTGCAAATGAATTGCCTTCGACGATAGAGTCTTTGATCTGAGCCTGGATCTTCTTGAAACCGTGTGACTTAGTCTGGGGAATCAGAGTGTCGATAGCTGATACAAGAGGAAATCCTGCTCCGACCAGAGTTGAAAGCTGCCTGGTCATCATAGCGATTTCAGCCGGCCTGACGCGCGTAAAAATTTGTGTGGAAAAAAAAGATTTTGAATCTTTTTTTGCCGCATTTTCAGAGGTTTTACTTACCGATATCGGAAAAATATTAGTGCCCCTGAGCTTCTGGCGTGCGGAAACAGCGCTGTCAGCGTCTATAATACCGGTAACACTCTTTCCTTTCCGATCTAAGGCCTTATATTCATAAACAGGCATTTTTTCACCTTGCCAAAAATAAAAATTTCTGCCACATTTTCAAAAAAGATAATACGGTAACGCAACATCCGATTCGGACGGTGTCTATCGTTAAGATAATATTCCTGTTCTTACATGTTTTCAAGTCAATAATGACAGGGATCAAGAATACTTGACAAACGCATGTATTTGTTACTATTTGATAACCATCTGTTTTATAAAGAATTTATTATTTTCGACAGGCAGGGGTATGGAAGAAGAAAAAAAAGAAACAATATTGTTCGTGGATGATGAAGAAAGCATTCTTGACATTGCCAATGAATACTTTCAGCACAAAGGGTATGAAGTGATCACCGCCACCAATGGGGCCAGGGCTGTCGAGATCCTCAAGAATGTCAAAATAGACTGTTGTTTTACAGACATCAACATGCCTGAAATGGATGGTCTGGAGCTTGCCGGGCATATATGGAAAATGGACAATACCATTCCTGTTATCATAATGACCGGATTTCCCACACTCGACAATACCATCCAGACACTGAAAAATGGTGTGGTCGATTTCCTGATCAAGCCGGTCAACCTCAAACAGATGGAGTTGAGCGTACAGCGTGTTTTGCACCAGCGCAGGTTGTTCATTGACAATGTTATCCTCAAGCAGGAGGTCGAAAAAAAGAAAGAACTGGAACGGCTCAACCTTGAGTTGAACATAAAAGTCGGTGAACTCAATACATTGAATCGGATTATGCAGGATTTTACAGAGATAGATCGGACATTCGACGTATTTCACAGGCTCGTTGCCATGAGCATCGAAATATCGAACGCGGATGAGGCCAGATTTTATGTAGTCAGTATGTCCATGCAGAAGCCTTTTGAAATAGCTACCTCTTTTGCAGACTGGAAAGTGGAATCGGAAAAAGGGCATGAAACTTTGCTGGATAAGGAAAGAGAACGTGTCGAATCTTTAATCATGAAGGCAGCCAACGATAAAACTCCACTTCTGATTTCTGAAAATAAAGGTACGGATGTTCTGCCTGAATCCGTCAAATCACTTATGATCGTGCCTCTTTCAATAAGAGACAGGATATTTGGAGTATTGACGACATCGGTACTCAATGGATCTGCCAGATTCATAAAAAAAGACCTTTATTATCTTTCCTTCATGACCCGGCATGCAGCCTATTCCATTGAAAATCTGGCTTTATACGACAATATATATGAAAACCTTCTGACCACCCTTCTTGCATTCGTCAAGACCATTGAGGTTCGTGATTCCTATACCGAACGTCATTCGAACAGCGTGGCGTTTATAGCCGTTACCATAGGTACTGCTATGAAATGCACATCGGAAGAGCTTCATATTTTAAATGTAGCGAGCCTTCTTCATGATATCGGAAAAATCGGAATTCAGGATGAAATTCTTTTGAAACCAGGCAGATTGACAAGCGAAGAATTCGAAGTCATAAAAAAACACCCTGTAATAGGCGCTGATATAATAGATAAGCTCGGATTCTGGGAGAGGGAACAGAAAATAGTCCGCCATCATCATGAAAGATATGACGGAACAGGATATCCTGACAGCCTGCTCAAAAATGAAATTCCACTTCTCTCACGCATACTGGCTGTAGCAGATGTTTATGATGCCTTGGCATCTACACGGATTTACCGAAAAAAAATGGAAGAAAGCAAAATCCTCCGAATTATCAATGAGGGATCTGGAACCCAGTTCGATCCTGATGTCGTGGCTGTTTTTCAAGACCTCTACAAGGAGGGGAAAATACGTCAGGCATATGTATAAGGAAGCTGGCAAGAATGACCGTGTCCCTAATTTTGCTGAAAAATAAAAAAAGGAATTGAACAGATGATTGAAATCAGTACTCAACCGATCAGAAATTGCGAAATAATGGTTCCTGGTTCCAAAAGCTATACACACAGAATCTTGATTGCTGCTGCTCTTTCTGATGGAAAATGTAATATTTATAATGGTTTGAGAAGTGAAGACACGGAACTGACCACCAATGCCCTTATAAAAATGGGAGTTGCGATCACAACTGACAGTGACAAAGTTACGGTTTGGGGCCAGAACGGTAAACTCAATGCCCCGGAAAAACCTGTAGACCTGAGAAATTCCGGAACGTCCATGAGACTTTTGACAGGTGTGGCGGCTCTGGCCAGAGGCAGGACTGTATTGACCGGGACGAAACGAATGCAGAATCGTCCGATTCAAGATCTTATGGATGCTCTGAAGCAATTGGAGGTTCCTGTTTGCTCTCTCAATAATAATGGCTGTCCGCCCATAGAGATAAACGGCGGAAATATACCGCAGGCCCATACGGATATCCGTTGCAAAGTAAGCAGTCAGTATTTGAGCGCTCTTTTGCTGATAGCACCCTGCACAGAACAGGGACTTGATATCAGCGTGATCGAAGGACCGGTTTCAAAGCCCTATATCGACATGACCCTTGATGTAATGAACCGGTTGGGTATTTTGACCGAAAGAAACGGATACGAACATTTTAACGTGCCGGGAAATCAGATATACAAAGCCGGAGATTACCTCGTGGAATCAGACGGTTCACAAGCTGGTTATTTCTGGGCAGCAGCAGCAGTGACCGGAGCTTCCGTCAAGGTTTCAGGGGTTAAAAAAGAATCAAGGCAGGGAGATATCCGCCTTGCCGAAATTTTAGAACAGATGGGGTGTACTGTCAGCTATGATTCAAGCGGTATTACCGTAACCGGCAGAGACGGTCATCTGAAGGCTGTCAAGGCGGATATGTCAGATATGCCGGATCAGGTTCCCACACTGGCTGTTGCAGCGGCCTTTGCTGATGGAGTGACAATAATAGAAAATGTTGCCCATCTCAAAGCTAAAGAATGTGATCGATTATCCTGTGTTGCAACCGAACTTTCAAAAATGGGAATCAAAGTTGTCTGCACTGAAAGCGGTTTACGCATTACAGGGGGAAAGCCCGCAGGGGCGCAGATAGAAACTTATGACGATCACCGGATTGCCATGAGCTTTGCTGTTGCAGGGCTGAAAACGCCGGGGGTATTTATCAAAAATGAAATGTGCGTAGAAAAATCGTTCCCCAATTACTGGGAAGTCTTTGAAAGACTGTATAAATCATGAACATTTTTCTCATAGGATACCGCGCCACCGGAAAAACGAGTATCGGCAGAACTCTCGCTCATATGCTGAAATGGGATTTTGCTGATTCGGACACCATGATTACTGCTGATGAAGGACAGAGCATAACTGAAATCGTTGAGCAGAAAGGCTGGGCATGTTTTCGGCAAAAGGAAAAAGATATGATAGAGCTTTTATGCCGGAAAAAAAAACATATAATTGCCACAGGCGGCGGTGTGGTGGAGGATTTTGAAAATATCCAGATGATGAAAAAATCAGGGAGCATCATATGGCTTACGGCAGATCCTGAGACTATCCGGCAAAGAATCGAAAAAGATGAAAAAAGCCAGTCCCAGCGTCCTGCTCTTACTGGCAATGGGATGACCGCAGAAATAATGGAAGTTCTGACACGAAGAATTCCGCTGTATAAACAGGCAATGAATTTTCATGTGGATACAGATAACCGCCTGATTGAGACTATCTGTGATTCGATTTATCAGCAGTTGAACGATGATTATCCAACAATCTTTGAAAAATAAGGGATTTTTCTTAAATTAAGCTTAGGGTCGTGGATGAAATTAATTCCATAAGATTGCGCCGAATTTGGATCTGTTTTCAAGACGAATTGATGGGTGAATACTTATTGTCTGTACCCATCAATGCAACGCAGAAAACAGATTCAAAGGCAAGCAAGGTGTGGAAGTTATTTCATCCACGGCCCTTATAAAAATGGGAAGGAAATTTTAATGCCCGGAAGCATATTCGGAAAAGCGTTTCAGGTGTCAACCTGGGGGGAATCCCACGGCAGGGGAGTTGGAGCGGTTATAGATGGCTGCCCGCCGCGTATCCCACTGGATGAACGATATATCCAGGCAATGATGGACAAAAGAAAGCCTGGACAATCAGCTGCAAGCACTACGCGCAAAGAGGAAGACCGGGCTGTCATTATGTCCGGCGTGTTTGAAGGTATGACCACAGGCACTCCAATCATGATTATGATCAAAAATAAGGATGCTAAATCAGATTCTTATAAACCATTTGCCAATCTTTACAGGCCGGGACACGGGGATTTTACATATCAAAAAAAATATGGTGTCAGAGACTGGAGGGGCGGTGGAAGAGCATCAGCCAGGGAAACTGCCGGAAGAGTAGCGGCAGGAGCCGTGGCAAAGGCTGTTCTGGAGATGGAAAAAATAAAGGTCACAGCCTATACCCTTGAGCTGGGAGGAGTACGTGCAAAAGGAATACGCGCAAAAAAGAATCACTTGGATTCGGTTTATGAAAATCCCTATCTTTGCCCTGACCCTGACGCAGCCGTAGCAATGGACAAGCGAGTTTGCGAGATCAGACAACAGGGGGATTCCATTGGAGGTATAGTTGAAATTATAGCTTCCGGCGTTCCGGCAGGGCTTGGTGATCCAGTGTTCGACAAGCTGGATGCCGAACTTGCCAGAGGATTGATGAGTATAGGAGCGGTAAAAGGTGTCGAAATCGGGGCAGGTTTTGAAGCTGCTGTAAAAACTGGTTCAACGAACAATGACCCTGTCCTGCCAGAGGGCTTTGCCTCCAATCATGCAGGTGGAATTCTTGCTGGGATTTCCAATGGTGACGATCTGGTCATGCGGGTTGCAGTCAAACCAATTCCATCCATTTCCATAGAACAGACCACCATTGACATAAACAATCAGCCTGAAACGATCCGTGTTGGAGGAAGGCACGATATTTCTGCCATTCCCAGAATAAATGTTGTGTGTGAAGCTATGGTATATCTGGTTCTGGCAGATCATCTGCTGAGACAAAGATCAATACAGAAGTAAAGGGCAGTGGATGAAATAACTTCCACAACCTTGCCGGAGCAATTATAAAAAACGGCGGCATTATCGATCTTTCTTCGACAATGCCGCCGCATATCATTTTTTCATACCGTCTGGTTTAAAATACCGTCTGACTTTAATGTCATCTGACTTTTCGTCACCATCAGAATCAACAGAAAGTCATAACTTCAAAATCCCATATCACTTTGCGCTGTCAATGAGTTTTTTCAGGCCAATAAAGAAAGGTTCTTTGAAATTGGTCTTTAAATCAATATTTGCAAAAAAAGAATCGCCTTTTAAGCTGTTTGCTGTATAAAAATATTGAAACTGGCTCAGGATCTGGCCGATTTTCTGGGCAAAAGGAGGCTGGCCTTCCGGCGGTGGTGGCAGCATTGGAGCAAAATTATTCACGGCTTTCATAAGTTCCGCTGCATTCAGATAAGCTGAGTTTGATTCTGTTTTCAAGCTGCTGGCAAGTTTTTTGTCTTTCATGCCTGAAAGAAAACCGCTGGCTGCATTGGCAGCGAGAGCTTTTTCAAACATGGGTTTTCCGACAGAGACGATCAGGTTATGATTTTTGATACCAGCATAGACCTGAACAAAACCAGCCATAATTGCGTATGCATCAATGCCTCCCACTTTATCTTTTGTTATCATTGCCTGCTGCTGTTGGGGTGGCAATGTTGCTATTAATTTATCAATTACAGACAGGGCCTTGGCATCATTTTTAACACCTATGGATAACAACGCATTGTAATTTGCCATATTAATGCTTGCTCCGTCATATATTCCAAGATTGACGTTACCTGTCAGGTTATTGATGATTTCACCCATAAAATCGATACCAAAATTCGTCTTGAAGCTCGTCTGCCAGTTTTTGAATTGTGCATCATCATCATCTTCCATTGTATCCATGATCAACTGGAAATATTTGACAGGATTTACAGCAATCGACCAGAGTGTGACCGGGTTTTCTTTCTGACCTAACGTCATATTTTTATCAAGCGTTATGCCCTTCATAGCATCAAGGGAGGGTGCGCCGTGAACCATGTTTGTCACTGCATTAAGGGCGAAATCCTTGCTGTTCATATCAATAGCAAATCCTGCACCTTCACAATCTTTCAAATATTTAAGACCTTTTGAACTTGAAAGAGGCTGAGTTCCATATGACTGGCTGTAAAGCTTCTGAATCGCTGTCAGATTTTTTTCCGCAATCTTCTTTATATTCAAATATGCGAAAATATCCTGGCTGGAATCAATTTTACCTGCCACATTTTTGAAAGCTGTCGATCCGGTCAGTTTTCCTTGTGAAGATAAAAGCTTACCCATAAGCGATTTGGCATCTCCTGCCGGATTTGTTCCAATCATGAGATACTTGTCTTTTTCAGCCATATACCCGACAAAGTTCTTGCCTGCCGACTGTGTTTCCGTAAAAATCGACATTTTGCCGTCCTGTGAAAATTTTATGGCAGAATTATCTTTGGTCAAAATCTGTTTGACCGTTTCCACCATTTTTTTGCCGTTGCTGACAGGAAAAAACAATACCGCATTAAATGAAGGGTCTGTTTTACCCTGATCTGGAATTATCAAATCTGTTATGAGAAGACTCACTTCTCTGCTCGTGTCCAGACCGTTGGCCTTGAGTTCATCAATTGACAAAGGGTTAAATCCCATTTCCTTTTGCATTTGCGCCAGATCAGGTACAGGATTTCCGAAAATGGAATTCGGTGTCACACTGAAATTTTTGTACAGGCTCTCAATAGATCCTATTTTGAGGACAAAATCAGCATCTTCGGGCATCATTTTCATAACTGCTGAATAAGCGTTCCCGGTAAAGATCGCTGCTATAACCATGACGGCTACAAGAGCCGCAACCAACTGTTTTTTCATAAATTCCTCCAATTTTTAGTTATCATGACAATGTCTTACAACCAGATTCTGACCTTAACCGCATGTTCTGACATAGTCAAGAAATGAATTATTATTTTAAAAGGTTATACCATACCAACGTGCTGGTCAGACAAGGAGTATACAATTGAATTTTAAGGTATAACCACAAGCCCTTTTCCATTGACACTTATATGTCTTTCGCTTATTGTCATAAATTGAAAATTTGTTTTTTTGTTAAATGAGTATCATTCAGGTTGCAGGGAACATGAATTTAATTTAATAAGGGATAAGTGCAGTCTGTCAAAATTTTTTTGAAAAAATCAATGTGGAATGCAGTTATGGCTATCGGCAAAAATGAATATTCTTTCTCTTGAATAAAGGACTGAGGCTCTGATCAGGCAAATGAGAGACAAATACAAAACAAAGGGTCAGCTCGTTGCCGAGCTGGAAAGTTTGAGGCGCCGGCTTCAGGAAATGGAAGAACTGCAAAAGGAACAGACCTGGCCGGAAAAAGCGCTTGAAGAAACCGAAAAACGATACCAGGCCCTCCTGGAAACAGACATTTATGGCATTCAGGAAATCGACACTTATGGTATCATTACATATATGAATCCGGTTCAATATAAATTGCTCGGATATCCTCCAGCGGAAGACATCAAGGGCTCCCAGATATGGGATATCCTGGCATCTGATGAAGATCGGGATAAATTGACAAATTATCTTACCCGTGTAGCTGAGGGTGAAGAGTCATCCTTTCCCTGGACAGGTACATATATCAGGAACGATGGCAGCAGGATCGAACTTGAAGTTGACTGGAAAGTCCGGCGTGACAATCGGTCAAGAGTTACGGGTTTTGTGTCGGTCATCAGCGATATTCTCAAGCATGAACTTTCCGAAGAGCAAAAAAGACTCATGGTTGAGGAACATAAAAAGCTCCTGGCAGAAGAACGCAGAAAGCTCCTGGCAGAAGAACAAAAAAAACTTGTGGCTGAAAAAGAACGAACCGAAAGAAAACGAGCTGAAAGAGAGCATGCCGAAAAAGAGCGGATCGAAAGAGAACGGGTTGAAAGAGAACGAATCGAAAGAGAGCGAATCGAAAGAGAGCGGATCGAAAGAGAACGGATCGAAAGAGAACGAATTGAAAGAGAACGAATTGAAAGAGAACATGCTGAAAGAGAAGGTGAAGCAGTTACTGTACTCTTGAAAATCGATGAGATGCAGCAGACAGTAAACAATTTACATTACGCTCTGGAAGGTGGATTTTCAACATTGCCTGATAAAGAGTCTGTCTTTGATAAATTCGACAAGCTGCTCGAAGAAAGCCGGAATCGGGAAGAAAACGATGATGAATCCCTTTTGCAGTTATCGCCTGTTGATGGTATAACAGATGATATTGTTGAGGAGATGAAGACTATAAAAGAAGGCATGAATATTCTCAACCGGGAATTTCAGGACAAGCTCAAGCATGACACCCATAAAAATCGAATCATAGACAAGTTGCATGATGATCTTCAAAATTATAAGGATGATTTCCTTAAAAAATATTTGCGGGCAATCATCATGGATACTATTCAGGTAATCGACAATATCCGGAAACTTGTTTCACATTATAATACCAAAAGTAACAAAAAAATTGATCCGGCAAAACTGCTGAACCTTCTAGAGAGCGTTCCTTCCGACCTGGAAGATCTTTTTTATAAACACGGGGTCAAACCATTTACATGTGAAGGGGCTGTGTTCGATCCTGCCCGGCAGCGTGTGCTGAAAACATTACCCGTAAATGACAAATCAAAGGACAGGACTGTCGCAGAAAGCCTTCGTCCAGGTTACGAGTGGGATGGAGATGTGATTCGGCCTGAAATAATTGCGGCCCATATATACAAGCCTGATTCCGTTAACACCAAAGGGGAGTAAGCGAATGAGCGAACAAAAAATGCGGATTTTCGGAATTGATCTTGGTACAACATATACCTCAATTGCCTATATGGATGACTATGGTAAGCCTGTAATCGTTCCCAACTCGGAAAATCAGCGTATAACTCCTTCTGTCGTTTTTTTCGACGGAGACAGTATCGTAGTAGGTGACGTGGCAAAGGAAAGCTCCAAGCTATACCCCCATGAAGTGGTCAGTTTTGTCAAACGATCCATGGGAGAGGCTGATTTCTTATTTGAATACAATTCACAAACCTTCCGTTCTGAAGAGATTTCCGCCTTCATTATTCGTAAGGTGGTTCAGGATGCTGAGACTTATCTGAACAGTAAGATAGATGACATTGTTATCACATGCCCTGCTTATTTCGGTATCAACGAGCGTGAAGCAACCAGAAGAGCCGGAGAAATAGCAGGCTTTAATGTTCGTCAGATAATAAATGAACCGACTGCCGCAGCTATTGCATACGGCACTATGGAATCAGATGAGGAAAAAGTCGTTTTAGTCTATGACCTTGGCGGGGGAACCTTCGATATTACCATGATCGAAATCCAGTCAAGCGCTATAGAAGTCATCTGTACCGGAGGAGATCATAACCTCGGAGGCAAAGACTGGGATGACAGGATTGTAGCCTATCTGACACAGGAATTTCAAAAAGCCACCAAAACCGATGAAGATATTCTCGAAGATCCAGACACCTGCCAGGACCTTTTGCTCTCTGCTGAGAAGGCAAAAAAAGTTTTGTCACAACGGGATAAAACACCGATTTTGATCACCCACGGAGGTGAACGTGTCAAAGTAATCCTGGAACGATCCAAATTCGAGGAACTGACAAAAGATCTTGTGGAAAGAAGTATTTCTTTGACACATGAAATGCTTGAAGAAGCCAAGAAAAAAGGCTATTGGAATTTTGATGAAATCGTTATGGTCGGTGGTGCTACACGAATGCCCATGATGGCAAAACGGATAAAAGAAGAATTTTCCGTCACGCCCAGAGCATTCGATCCAGATGAAGCGGTCGCTAAAGGCGCTGCAATCTACGGAATGAAACTGGCTTTAAACGAGGGCTTGAAAAAGCGGGTTGCTGATAAAAAAGGGAAAAAAGATCTCAAAGATATACCAGATCTCAGCGATCAGGAACTCGACGATGTACTTGAAGAAGTCGAAGCCCTGATAGACGAGGAAGATGAAGATATCGGCATCTCTAAATCGGATGTAAGGCTTACTCGTGTTCGAATCAAAAATGTAACCAGTAAAAGTTTTGGTATCATAGCTTTTAACGCACAGGACGAAGAAATCGTTTATAACCTGATCTTTAAAAATACGGATGTTCCGAATGTCATAACCAAACCTTTTGGGACGGCTGTGAAAAATCAGGAAGCAGTCACTATCCAGATAATGGAAAATGACAGCACTGACTCTGTGTCAAGAGTATCCGAAGCTGTGGAAATTGGTACTGCGGTATTGAATCTACCCGAAAAACTTGCAGCAGACACTCCAATAGAGATAACGTTCAAACTGAATGAGGAGGGCAGACTTGAAATAAGTGCTATAGAACCCACCGCATCGAAACGCCAGATCAATGTAACAATCGATACACGTTCCGTGATCCAGGGAAATGATTTTCAAAAAGCTAAAGACAGAAGCAAGGCTTTCAACGTATCATGATAAATAAACATATGAACATTTCCCCAATAATCCCGAATAACTGCATACAGTGCCAAAAAGGACGTGTGTTTTTCTCCTGTATTATAACGCTCGTCTCAGATGAACCAGAGGTTAATCATGAATAGGGAAAACTACTACCTGCTTCTTGAACTTAAACTCAATCCGCCTGAAGAAGATCCTGCAATAATAGAGGATGCAATTAAAAAAAAACAGGCGGAATGGAGTCGTGTACGCAATCATCCAACCAAAGGGCTGGGGGCCAAGCATAATATCGGGCTGATACCCGATATTAAAAAAACCCTGCTTGACCCGAAAAGCCGAAAAAAAGAACAGCAGGCTGCATTAAAACTTGTACAAAAGGATGAGAAAGTAAAGCACGAAGGTATAGAACGGCACATTCGCCTGTTAATGAGCAAGGGTTCCATAACTAAAAAAGAGATATCTCAATTATCTTTGATAGAGGGCGTAGATGAAGCATTTATAAAAAATCGTCTTAAAAAAATCGAAACAATAATAAGGATAGACCGGCAGATTACATCCTTTATGAAGACAGGAAAAATTCCTCCAAAACAGATAACCAAACTTGCCAAGCAATTTTCTATTTCAAAGGAAAAAATTCAGGAGCGCATAAAGGAAAAAGAAGGTGAAAAGTTCAGTGAAATAGATCTTTATCTGGGCATGAGATCTGAAAAAGGGTTTATCAGCGCAGATTCTATCACAAGACTTGCAAAGACCTACGAAATAACCGAACCAAAAATTCTTGAACGTATTGAATGCCCCATCCGAAAACCTCTCAAGTATGTAAGAAAAAAAGCCCGACCACTGGATGAAATCGTTCGGAATCTCATAAATGAAAATCTTAAAATTGTAGGTTCCACTTCTTTATATGATTTTCTTGATCTCCCTGAAAATGCGCCATTGGACGTGTTGGCAGAAATAGCAAAAGAGAAGGAATCTGCCATAAGAAAAACCAGTTCAAAAGATGCAGTCACCACTGCCAGCGGAATTCTGGCAGGACAGGCTATTGTCAGCTTTAAAAACGAAAGCAGTCGAAAATCCTATGATATGACACGATCTATGGCTGTTTTCTCGAAGCTGGACAAGGATATTGATGTTGCGGGGATAGACGGTAAAATCAAAGATGAATATTTCAAAATTCTTATACGTTCCGCCATCAAACTGGGAATCGATCTTGATGAAGCTGTTGATTACATCAATCTGTATGCGGAAGATAAAAAATGGACTATTGAAGAAAAGAAAAAACTTCTGTCCATCAAAAACAAAAAACTTATTTTAAAGGAAAAATGGGAATTTGATCTCAGTCCCAAGTCCGGCAGTTTCTGGGTACTGGTAGGTATCATCTTTGCGTTTATCGCTTCAGGAGCCGCTTTCTGGATTTTCTGGGGGAGTGCCATACAGGCAGGCAGAATAAAAAATGCATATCAGGATACTCTGGCTAAATATGAACAAAATGAAAAACTTGAATCCAGACAAAAGGCACTTGAAACGTTTATAAATCGCTATAAAAACAGCGACTACACACCTGAACTCAAGCAAAAACTTGCTACGGTCAATGAACAGATAGAAAAAAGAGACTATAAGGAAATCATTGATTATTCAAAAAAACTGTATGCCAATAAAAAATACGAGGATGCAGGAAAGATATTCGAACGTTATTTAAAGGAACATGCCAATAGCGTTCATGTGACAGAACTGAAACAAAAGATCGAAGATGAAATTCCGGCTTTAATTGATGACAGGGAGTATGACTCCCTGAAAAAATTCTCTAAAGCCAATTATACCGAAAGAATAAAAGGCTATAATTCTTATTTCGAAAGATTCCCGTTAGGCAGGCACATTGATGATGTCAAGCTTTTGATCTCAAAGATGGTGTCCCAGTATCACAAAAAATTGAAACGAGATCTTGCAGTCTGTGAAAGGAACAGAAAGTGGAAGAAATGCATGGGTCTCTGCGATGCCTTTATTAAAAAATTCAAAGGTACGGGCCAGGCTGAAAAAATTGCCGGACACAGAATTAAATACGAAAAACGTCTATACTATGAGACTCAGTTCGACAGTATGAGGACAGAAGCCAGACAAATGGGACAAAATTTTGATAGCGCAAAACTCGTTTTCGAAGAATATCTCAAGGCAAATCCAGAGGCTCCTTCTTATGTCAAGAAAATGGTAAAGAACGAACTTGATATAATCGCACGTAAGCAAAAAAAATACAAAAATGAAGAAAACGAATGGACCAAGCTGATCTCATATACTGAAAACACCATTATAAGCATTTCAAAACGAATCAAAAAAACGGAGAGTTATCTTGGTAGAGCGCCGAATCGCCACAAGGAAGAAGCAAATTCCATTCTCACCGAACTGAAAGAAAAAAAAGTAACAGAAGAAAAAATAGCACATGAAAAACAACTGATCCGTGAATGGAACGAAGCCTATGCTTACAGCAGAAACACATCAAACAGCCTTGTAAACAGAATCAGCCGGATGGAGCGCTATATACGAAAACATTCAAGAGGAAACTATGCGGATCAGGCCAATACAATTCTGGAAAACCTTTTGAATCAAAAACGAATTGCGGAGGATCGTACCCGTCGAGTTCAAGCAGAAAGCACAAGAATTCGAAATGAATATAAAAGAATGCAGTCCGTGTTAGCAAGAGAGAGAAGTGGCAGGTATGTAGATAATCAGGATGGAACGGTAACAGATAAAAAAACCAGGCTGACATGGGTGCTGTTAGATTCTTCAGGGCATCTTGGAAGATGTATAAATTATTATGAAGCAATCGAGTATGTCAAACAATTGAAAACAGGAAACAATAAAAACTGGCGGCTGCCAACGGCTGCAGAACTTGCTGGTATCTATAAAATCAGGCCTTTTTTCCCAAAATCGGCTGCAACCTGGTTCTGGTCATCAGAAATCATTGTACGCGGCTGGAACAAAAAAGTGGTCATTGTAACAGGCAAGGGCGAAACTTCATGGGAAAAAATTCAGGCAGACAGGGAAAAATGCGGTACGGTAAGAGCTGTCAGGGATTAATCTTGAATCCAATGATCGAATTATAAGCTTTGCTCATATTCGAAAACGGAGTGTGAAAGTCATAAAATTAAGATCAATCCACTGAAAATAAAATGATAGTTCGTTTTATTCCATTTATATTCTCTTCTATTACTTTTTTTACTTCTGTTGGTTTCTGACTTTCAGCACCCGCCTGACCAGCCAGACCAGAGGCCTGGTCAGAAAACCCTCCATGTCCTCCTGTACTTCATTCAGCAAATCCGGTATGGGAAGATTCTGGGGACATTTTTCCAGACATTTTCCGCATTCCACGCATATTGATGCCAATGAAGACTTATCCGTAACAACTCCGCCGTTATGGAATATATACATCAATTTTGCAGACTTGTCTTTGAAAGCATGCCGGGAATTATACCATTCAAAACAGCTTGGGATATTGACACCAGCAGGACAAGGCATGCAATACTGGCATCCTGTACATCCGACTCTCATCACTCGTCTGAATTCAGCAGCTGCGTCTTCAACCAGTTTCACTTTTTTTTCAGAAAAAGCGTCTGGCAGAGCTTTGTCGGCAAGAGCCAGATTTTCGGTGATATGCTCATCGTTGTTCATTCCAGAAAGAACCACCGTGACCTCTGGGTGATTCCAGATCCAACTCAGGGACCATTCTACAGGAGTTTTCCTGTGATCGGCCTTTTTCCAGATTTTTTGTACTGATGGCGGCGGTGTTTTGGCCAGATTTCCACCTCGCAAGGGTTCCATGATCATCACCGCCATGTCTTTCGATGCTGCATATTTTAGTCCAGCAGTCCCTGCCTGATTTTTTGTATCCAGAAAATTATATTGAATCTGACAAAAAGTCCAGTCATAGTCATCCACTATTTCGTTAAAATCTTCCGCCAGACCATGAAATGAAAAACCTGCATTTATGATTTTGCCCTTTTTCAATGCATCATCCAAAAACTCGATTACACCATTTTGTTTTGCTGTTTCCCAAAGTTCACCAGACAGAGCATGAATCAGATAATAGTCAATACGGCTGGTTTTCAGTTTGGACAACTGCCCGTCCAGAATTTTGTCCATCTCTTTTTTAGAATGAGTCATCCAATGGGGAAGCTTGGTTGCGATTTTTAGATTATTTCTGCATTTATTTCTTGAAAACACCTTTCCCAGAAAGGGTTCACTTTTTCCGCTATGATATGGAACTGCCGTATCAAAATAGTTTACGCCTTGATCCAAGGCATACATAATCTGCTTTTCAGCAAGTCTTTCATTGATGGATTTCATCCGCATCGGGAGCCTCATGCAGCCATAGCCAAGAACTGAAAGTTTATCCCCGTTTTTTGGAACTTCTCGGTAAAGCATTGTGACCTTCCTTCGTTATTTCTGCTGTATATAACCAGCCATAACCAGATGATTGTTTTCGCTATTTTCAACATATTCTGTATCAAAGCTTGATAATATTCCACACCATTGTAAAAGTCAGATCAAGACCATTTTTATTTATCATGCTCCGCTATAGTGTTACCAAGGATGTATTCCGCATACTTTCTCCAGCCTGCTCTGCTTAGAATTCCTTCTGTTTCAGCAGCAATGGTAATACCATTTGATCGAAATGCTCCTTTGATATTACTCCTAATTGATACATGTTTTCAAGCAGTTCAATTTTCCCTTTGATCTTCCCTCTTGCCTCTCCTTTGATTTCTCCTCTTGCCTCTCCTTTGATTTCCCCTTTGATTTCTCCTTTGATTTCTCCTTTGATCATCCCCTGGTTGAAAATGTGTTCCGTGATAGTTGTTTCTATAATTTCCATTTCAACCTCCTTTTTGATCTTATGCAAATTTTTATCAGGAATTTTTTTGTAAGCCTTTATCCATCGCTCAATCAGAAGCAACTGATCGTTTGTCAATTGTTCCTTCATTTGAGACGATGCATGGTAAATCTCTCGAATCAGTTTTTCAGGATCTTCTCCCCTGTCATTGGCTTTGAGAGCAAGCAGCTTACAGAGCAGAGAATGTTTTTTGATTAAATCCCCGCTTTTTTCGCTCTTGACCTTTATTACGTCGAAATGCAGGAATTGCTTCTGATGGGTACGGTCGAATGCATACCAGAATGAATCCGGAACAGGTTTTCTCCATACCGCATCGTCTGTAAAAATTACAATATTCCATACCGGCCTTTTTTTCAACAGCCAGGCATAACAAAGGTACTCGAACACCTGTTTCCCAGCGTTTTTTCTTTCGCTTTTGTGTTCAATCTGAATTACGAGTTCCTGGAATTCATTGTCGATTTCGACTTCCATGATCAAGAACAGATCTCCCTTGAGGCTTTCCTTGAGAGCTTCGTATTTTTGAATGAATTCCTTGTCGATGAATCGAAATTTGCCGATCTGGATATCTGGAAAATAATGATTGAAAAACTCTCTGGTGAAAGAAGTTATCAGCCATTTGAACATGGCATCATGTGTTTTCGGATTTATTTTTATTGTTTTGTTTTCTGACTGTTTATCCATAGCGTGCCGAATCCTTATCAATTTCTCTTTTTTTATATAGCATATTCCATTTCCAAAGATTATGCAACGGCTTCTTTGATAGGCATTTTCGCACAGGAAATCTCATCAAAAGAGAAACAAATGATTTCTGATATAGCGTGGATGATGTTCTGGATTTGATATTCAGCGAAAGATATCAGGTGAAATATAAGATCAAACCGGATATCAATAAAGAATTATCTTCCAGAGTCGATGCACTTATGGACGAGAATAAATTACTGAAAGGAGTGCTGAACGAACTAAAAGGGTGGATGCTTGAATTCGTGGTTCATCGTTTTCAACTCGTGAGTCATAAGTTCTCCAAATTTTATGAATGTCAATTTGATAACAGTTTGAAATTATTGTCTTCATAGGTTTTATGCCGATTTTATCAGCATTAACAATTTCAGATAGTTACGAGAACTTATGACTCACGAGGTTTTCAATAGAATAGCAAAATAAAATAATGGTCAGCTTATTTAAAACAGATTCCTTAATTTCTGAAAAAATAGAGCATATTCCTGAATTCAATATCAAATCCCTGCTTTTCCAGATGTTCATCGGACTTAAAAAAACTTATTGTATCAATTCTGATGTCCGGGTTTAGGTGAGCTGTTTTTGGCTGAGACAGGAAAGATAGAAGAATGTTGATACACACCCCGACGAGAAAAGCGACTGGCAGCAAAAAAACCTCAATATATTCCATTTGTTATTACCCCTCTCTTTTTACAGATGTTTTTATATCTACACAATTATTATCGTAAAACTAAAGCTTCGTTATTCCGTTCTACGATTCCAGATGACAATTAGTAAGTTTGTCATCCGTTATCTATTGATATGTATTTTTTATAAAAGAGACAATGGGGTACGCGGGGTATTTGAAAGGTAGAAATATCCTACTTTAAAGATAAAACAGGATATTTTGCCTGTTTACAGTCGATTTACCAGGTGGTTCTCACCTTTACTTTTCTTTCATCCAGATAGGATTTTATGGCAGACATAGTATAATATCCGTAGTGAACCATAGATGCGATAAGAGCTGCATCGGCCTTTCCTTTGGTCAGAACATCGTACAGATGTTCAGGTTTGCCTGCTCCGCCCGAAGCTATGACCGGAATATCCACATTTTCCGAGATCATAGCGGTCAGATTGAGTTCGTAACCGTCCTGTGTGCCGTCAGCATCAATGGAATTCAGGCAGATTTCGCCTGCACCGAGTTTCTGTGCATCAACAGCCCATTGAAGAGCATCTATGCCCATATGGGTTCTGCCGCCGTTAATAACGATTTCATATCCTGACGGAATTTTTTCCTTTTTGCCCACATGTTTTACATCCATTCCCAGAACAATACACTGGGTTCCAAATGCCGAAGCTCCTTCTGATATGATTTCAGGTTTTTTAACAGCAGCCGAATTGACGCTTATCTTTTCAGCGCCTGCCAGAAGAACATCTCTCATATCTTCTACTGTGCGGATTCCGCCTCCGACAGAAAAAGGTATGAATATGGTTTCAGCAACTTTTCGCACCACATCAATCATGATATTTCTTTTTTCATGAGATGCGGTGATATCGTAAAAGACCAGTTCATCTGCCCCGGCTTCATAATAAATTTTTGCCATTTCAACAGGATCACCGATATCAATGTTATCTTTGAACTTTATTCCTTTGGTTGTCCTGCCTTCACGGACATCGAGACATGGGATAATACGTTTGCTTAACATGGTTTCCACTCGCAGAAGTTTTTTAAGATTGTAAGTCCGGGCCGACCGCTTTTTTCTGGATGAAATTGCGTGGCAATGAGATTTTTCATACCCATGACCGACGCGAAGGTAATTCCATATTCCGTGGACGCGAAGATATTGTCATTATTTTGAGGTTTCGGGTAATATCCATGCACGAAATAGAATTCATCTGTTCTGTTCAGGCCTGTAAGAACCGGGTGTTTTGTTTTTATGTCTATACTGTTCCAGCCCATATGGGGAATTTTTAAAAATCTGTTATCCTCTGATTCCATGCGCTCAGGAAAAGCTTTTACCTCTCCTGGAATGATGCCGACACAATCTGTATCGTTTTCTTCGCTGTATCCCATGATCACCTGTGTGCCGAGACATATTCCCAGAATTGGTTTCCCCTGAGAAAATGCATTTAAAATGATTTTATCTATTTTCATTTCTTTCAGGCTGTTCATGGCAGAACCGGCTGCTCCGACACCTGGAAAAACAATGCGTTCCGATTTTTCGATTTTTTCCGGATCGGATGTAACAACGCATTCGTACCCGATATGGGAGAGTGCTCTGGCAACGCTGGTAAGGTTGCCCGCTTTGTAATCAATGATTGCTATCATATTTTCAAACCTTTTTCTTGAGCTTTGATTTCGAGCCATTGCTTTTTAACATCATCCACACCATTGACTTTTCCGCCTGCGAAAACATGAGGGTGTCTGCGGATCATTTTTTCGTAGATGCCTGTGATCGAATCTTGAAGAGTGAAATCCCCTTTTTCTTTGAAAATATCAGCGATAAAAAGAAGCTGGAACAATACATCTCCCAGCTCTTCGCATACGTCATCGGAAATTTTGGTCTCAATGGCCTCTTCCAGTTCATTTGTTTCATCAATCAGATATCCGATCATGGAAACAGGAGTCTGCTCCTGATCCCAGGGACAGCCATTTTTTCCTCTCAGAGTCTCTATGAGTGTTACCAGGTCTTCAATGGTCGGAGCTGTTTTTTGTTTCATTTATTTTTTTCTTCCCATGCTTTTCTGAAACTATCTACCTTCTCTTTATATTTTTTCTTCATATCTTCCGAAATAGTTCGGGACATCATTTCAGAGACCGACGTGATATAAGGAGCAAAAAGAGATGCTTTTATAATCGGGGCATTGTTTTTTAAAAATGTGGTCAGCCCCATCAGAAGCATGGGAAGAAAAAAATAAATGAAACAAAAAACAGCTCCGACCATTGAAGACCTGGTAACACTCATAGAGACTCTGAGAGGAAAAAATGGCTG
>JAUCGE010000180.1 GCA_030377965.1 Desulfobacterales bacterium HSG16 | reverse complement strand
GAACTCAGACAGATTTTGCTATCCAGAAACAAACGTTTTTTAATAGCCAACTCAAACAGACAGATTCAAGACATCCTCAAACGGACAGGATTCGATCTTCATGACCAGGTTGCGCCCCCAAAAAAAATCGAACTGCCCACCCTGTCGGAAAGTCGGAACCCGGATATCATTGCACCGGCTGAAGTCGAAATAGAGTAAAAAAGGCTTTCATTTGAAAGCCTTATATATAAAGACTCCGTTTTTTTTCAAAGTATTAACACTTTCTTGATAAAAGGAGATCATGCCTTGCCAGAACCCACTTATATAATAGGTATCGACCTTGGAACCACTAACAGCGTGGTGGCATACACAAAAGCCGACCTCGAACTCGGAAAAACTCCAGATATCAGTGTGTTGGAAGTTCCTCAGATCACTGATACGGGTACGGTTGAAAATCGTAATGTATTGCCGTCTTTTATTCTGACATCCGGGCAGCATGACGGAACACAGGAAGGGCTTGAGCTGCCCTGGGACAAAAATAACGATGTTGCTGTCGGAGAATTTGCCCGGGAAAGAGGTGCTGAACTTCCACAGCGCCTGATAGCCTCGTCCAAATCCTGGCTCTGCCATACCCTGGTTGACAGGAACAAACCCATTCTGCCCTGGGAAGGACCTCTCATCAAAGAGAGTGACAAATCAAAAAAATCCCCTGTCGAAGCTGCCGCTATGTTATTGCAACATATAAAAGATGCATGGGATAACACCATAGCGGAAAACGATACAAAACTCGAAATGAATCATCAGGAGGTCTTTCTGACCGTACCTGCATCTTTTGACGCGGTGGCAAGGGAGTTGACCGTCAAGGCTGCCGATATGGCAGGTATTTCCAATATCACTCTGCTGGAAGAACCACAGGCCGCGTTTTATTCCTGGATCGAATCATCCGGTGAAAACTGGCGGAAAAATATCGAAAAAGGCGATATGGTCTTAGTCTGTGATGTTGGTGGCGGAACGTCGGATTTCAGCCTGATAAGTGTGTCTGAAAAAGATGGAGAACTCGACCTGGAACGAATCGCGGTGGGTGAGCATCTTCTTGTAGGCGGTGATAACATGGATCTTGCCCTGGCACATACCATGTCTAAACGAATGTCCACCAAACGCAAAAAACTTGATGCCTGGCAGATGAGAGGATTGTGGTATGCGTGCAGAAAGGCCAAAGAAAGCCTTCTGACAAATCCAGATGATGAAGAATATCCCGTTACTGTTCTGGGAAGGGGAAAATCTTTGATCGGAGGCACTAAAAAATCCACTTTGAAAGTCAAGGATATTGAAAAAGTTATTCTGGAAGGCTTTTTTCCAAAATGCAAAAAAGACGAACTGCCTGAAGCCATTGCTGTAAGCGGTATCAAGGAAGTCGGGCTTTCATATGAAGCAGATCCTGCCATTACCAGACATCTTGCACGATTTTTGACTCGCAGGAAAAATGGTGATGAAAAAATGCAGCTGCCCACAGCCATATTGTTCAATGGCGGCATCATGAAGGCTGGCAAGGTCAGACAAAGGATACTTGATGTGGTGGGTTCATGGGCCGAAAAAGATGAAACCCCCCTTCGTGAAATCAAGACAGATGATTTTGATCTGACTGTAGCAAAAGGCGCTGCCTATTACGGTTTGGCAAGAAAAGGTAAAGGCGTTCGTATCAGGGGCGGCTTGAACAGATCATACTATATCGGTATTGCTGCATCTCTGCCCGCTGTTCCGGGTATGCCCATACCTGTAAAAGCTTTGTGCGTAGCTCCTTTTGGTATGGAAGAAGGAACCAGCACTCTTCTGACAGATCAGGAATTTGTTCTTGTTGTTGGAGAACCGGTAAAATTTGATTTTCTGGGTTCCACAACAAGGCTGAAAGATACGGTTGGCACTGTGGTCGATGCCTGGGAAGAAGATATTGAGGAAATTACCACCATAGAAACTGTATTGGACGGTGAAAAAGGTACTGCTCTGCCTGTAACTCTGGAAATGAACGTTACGGAAATCGGAACCCTGGAACTCTGGTGTGTATCCAGAGAAGACACATCTTCCAGATGGAAACTCGAATTCAGCGTAAGGGAGAAAGAATCAGTTGAATCTTCCTGATAATAAAAGATATATCATTGGTATAGATCTTGGAACCACCAACTCTGCGGTTTCTTACGTCGATCTTGAGTCGGAAGATGATAAAGGCAGGATAAAAATCTTTGCCGTTCCCCAGTTGACCGGACCCGGGGAATTTTCGACTTTGTCCGTTCTGCCTTCCTTTTTATATATTCCGGGCGAATATGATATAAAAAAGAAGGAAGCTGCTGTACCCTGGAAAACCGAGGACGATAATTTCTGCGGTGCATTTGCCAGAGATCATGGCGCAAAAGTTCCAGCACGGCTGGTTTCTTCTGCTAAAAGCTGGCTGTGTCATTCCAATGTTGACCGTAAGGCAAAAATTCTGCCCTGGGGTTCGGGAGAAGATGTTTACAAAGTTTCACCTGTACAGGCTACAGCTAACTATCTTCGACATGTACGCAGGGCATGGAACTCCACAATGGGTGATGATGATGACCTGTATCTTGAAAATCAGTCTGTCATCATAACCGTGCCAGCATCCTTTGACGAGGTAGCAAGGGATCTGACTGTCGAAGCGGCTGCTATAGCCGGGATTGCCAGTGTAACTCTTCTGGAAGAACCTCTTGCAGCTTTTTATAACTGGCTGATGCGGCATGAAAAAAAATGGAGCGATCATGTCGAACCAGGCGAGCTGATCCTGGTCTGTGACGTGGGAGGCGGAACTACAGATTTTACCTTAATCACTTTGAGAGAAGTCGATGGCAGCCCTCGATTTGAGAGAATAGCGGTGGGAGATCACCTGATTCTTGGAGGAGACAATATAGATCTTGCCCTTGCCCGCAGAGTCGAAGTCGGGCTGTCGAAAAAAAAGGGCGGACAAAAGAAAATATCCTTGAGTTCAGACCGATGGAAAGCCCTGTGCCACCAGTGCAGGCAGGCAAAAGAAATCATATTGAACAATGAGGCAGACACAGCTAAAATTACTCTCATGGGCAAAGGGAAAAAACTGATCGCAAACACCCTTTCCGCAAAATTGACAAGAGATGATGTGGAAAAAAGTGTACTTGAAGGTTTTTTTCCATTAGCAGACTCTGGAGAAAAGAAAAAATCAGGTTCTTCCAAAAAAGGAATTACGGAATTCGGACTTCCCTACGAGCAGGAACCGTCTATCACAAAACATCTGGGCTGGTTTCTTGAACAGCACAAAGAAGATATACGCCATTTTCTAAAACGTGAAAGTCATGCGCCAGATTTGATTCTCTTCAACGGCGGTTCCTTGAAATCGGACGTTATCCAGGAAAGAGTAAGACAGGCTATCCGTCACTGGTTCGATCAGGAAGATACAAGCCTGCCAAGAATTCTTACAAATCCCGATCCTGATCTTTCTGTAGCCCTGGGCGCATCCTATTACGGCCTTGTAAAGGTCGGCCAGGGTGTAAGAGTTGGAAGCGGAAGTGCAAGAGCTTATTATCTGGGTGTTGCAACACAGGATGAAGCTGGGAGGGATAAAAACGCCATCTGTCTGGTCGAAAGAGGGCTGGACGAAGGATCACAGATAGAACTTGCAGACCGACAGTTCGAGGTACTTGCCAACCAGGCGGTAAATTTCGATCTTTTCAGCTCAAGCTTTCGTTCAGGAGATCATTGCGGTGATCTTGTGACAATTGATGACAGCCTGACAGCTCTTCCCCCGATTCAAACGGTTATCCAATACGGAAAAAAAGGCGAAAAAACAGATATTCCGGTAACCATAGAAGCTGCATATACAGAAATCGGAACCCTTGCCATCTGGTGCAAATCGGGTGTGAGCAATCATAGATGGCAGTTGCAGTTTCAGTTAAGAGATATGATAGCAGCAAAAAAAGCTACCGAGGTTGCTGATACTGAAGTCTTTGACGAGTCGGTCACCAATGAAATTCTGAACAATGTAAACGCAGCCTTTGAAGGAAAACTCGATCCCAGGATGATAGACGGGCTGCCAAAGCAGATAGCGAAAATAATTGACAGGCCCAAAAATAAATGGCCCATGTCAGTAATCCGGGCAATAGCTGACCGGATGATAGAAAATATTTCCGCCCGCAACGCAAAAAACACGGTTGAATGCAGATGGCTCAATCTTACAGGTTTCTGCATGCGTCCCGGTTTTGGAGATGGCATGGATGAACAGCGAATCCGGCAGTTATGGAAGATATATAAAACCGGGCCGATTCATGCAAACAATCCCCAGGTCAGATCTGAATGGTGGATCATGTGGAGAAGGATCACAGGCGGCCTTCAGGCAGGGCAGCAAAGGCAGTTCATTCAGGACTTGAGTTCTGTCATGATACCCAAAAAAGGCAAGATTAAAATTCCTCCCCAGCAGCAGGTCGAAATCTGGATGACAATAGCCAATATGGAGCGTCTCCTGACCAAAGACAAGGTAAAATGGGGCAGGCAGCTTCTTGCCGAAATGATGGAAAAAAATCCAAAACCTCAGCATTTCTGGGCTCTTTCCAGAATTGGCGCAAGGGAACTGCTATATGGCCCCGCAGATCGAGTGATTCCTCCCAAAGAAGCTGTTGTGTGGATTAAAAAGATAGTCTCAAAAAAATGGCAGGACCCAAAACCCGTAGTTTCAGCTTTGGGGCAGCTTGCCAGAAAAACCGGTGACAGGATTCGCGATATAGACGAGACAACTGCCCAAAAAGCTATAGACTGGATGTCTGAATTCGATTTTGCCGAATCTCACATCCGTCATATCAAAGAAGTGACAGCCATTGAAATACAGGAACAAACAGTCATCTTCGGCGATTCACTGCCTTCAGGACTTGTGCTGAAAGAATAGCCTGACAGGGCGGGATTTTTTGTCCCGCCCAAACCGTCTGTATCAAGTATAATTGGAGATGCCACTGTGCGAAGATTTTCGTCATACGGTCCGATAGATAAGGAAATACATTTCCATGTACCTAGAAAATCCCTGGTTCAAAAAGCCTGTACCGAACTGATCGGAGAGAACCCGGAAAAAGGCGGGCATTACATTACAGTCTGGGCACCCCGGCAGCGCGGCAAAACCTGGATAATGATCGAAGCTCTATGCCAGTTGATGAAAGATGAGCGATTTCAGGTTGTAAAACTCGATCTGGAACACCTGAAAATGCAGGATGATCCGGCACTGGTCGTAAAAGCTGTCACTACCCACTTGAAAGAAGAATTGAATCTTACAATACCTGTAGATAGTCCCGATGATTTCCACACAATCTTTCTGAAAAAAAATCTGAAAAAACCCCTGATTCTGATTATAGATGAATTCGATGCCCTTAACGAAAAGGCCATAAGCTGGATGGCCGGAGTTTTCCGAAATATTTACAATATACGCAGGAAGAACCTGACTACCCCGACGCATGAAAAAGAATATCTGCTTCACAGCGTTGCCTTAATCGGCGTAAGGAGCGTTTTAGGCGTTGAAAACGTCAAAGGCTCGCCTTTTAATGTGCAGCGGGGTCTTCATATACCCAACCTTTCTCTGGCCGAAGTCGAATCCATGTTCCTCTGGTATGAACAGGAGAGCGGCCATAAGATAGAACAGGATGTAGTTGAACGAATTTTTCATGAAACTTTCGGACAACCCGGCCTGGTGTCGTGGTTCGGTGAGCTTTTAACCGAGGGATTCGAATATTTCAAGCCTGATTTTTCACGCAGTCTGAACATGAACGATTTTGAAAATGTCTATGATGCCGCAATTCAAGTATTGCCTAATAATAACATCATGAACATCATCAGCAAAGCCAGGCAGCAACCTTACAGGAATCTGGTGCTGGAATTATTCAAGACTCAGGAAAAAATTCCATTCAAATTCGATGAAACAAGTTTTAATTTTCTTTACACAAACGGCGTAATTGATGTGGAACAGGATAATGGTTTTTTTGCCCGTTTTTCCTGCTCCTTTGTCCGAAAACGCCTGTTCAATTACTTTTCGAGCGAATTATTCAGCTATCTTGGTCAGATATTCGATCCATTCGAGGATTTGACGGACACGATCACAGAAAAAAACCTGAATATTAAAAACCTGATCCGACGCTATGAGCGTCATTTACAGAAAAACAGAGACTGGATGCTTGAAGATGCACCCCGCAGAAAAGATCTGCGAATATTTGAGGCAGTGTTCCATCAATCATTCGTACAATCAAAGGACTTCCAGCCGAAGCCTTACCGGAACTCGCCGGATTTATCAATTTTCTTGAGTTTAAGATGAATTTGCCGCAACCAGTTGAAAAGAAGAAAAAATCTTCTGATTATCTCATGAGTATCTCCGATCTTGGAATTTCGGATGAAGATGATATTTCCGAGAGAGCTGACGAGATACTGAGCCGGGAAATCAATCCTGTAAACGGATGGACGATTAAAGAATGAGACCTGTGGCTGCAATTCTGGATACCGGATTTCTGTTCGCATTGGCCAATACCAGAGACCGAAACCACAATCGGGTACGCGAGGTTTCCAAAAACATCGATACGGAATTGATTCTGCCGGTCTCCGTCTTTCCTGAAATATGCTATCTCATAGCCACACGCCTGGGATATCCGGGCATGCTCCAATTTTCTTGAAAAAACGATTGACAGCGATATTTCCATAGAATCGCTCACCACTTCGGATTTCGAACGGACGATTGAAATTTTGGATGAATATGCTGACGCCAAACTGGATTTTGTCGATGCAACGATTGCACGCATTGCCGAACGACTTGATATTTCTTGCATCCTGACATTGGATCGGCGGGATTTTTCCATAATAAGACCCAGTCATTGCAGTTATTTTGAAATACTGCCCGAATAAAAGTTTATCTCATGAATGAAAATATTGATAACTTTTACCGTTTCAGACTGAATTGCCTTTATGAATCGTGTTGAGATTTTACCATCGGATACTGTAAAACATATTGGCTCAGGCTCTATTTGCTTTTCTCTTGACAGAAATCATGTTTAAAGATATAAGAGCAAACCATTGACTTGCTTTTTTAAGCCTTTTTTCATGGAAGGATGAAGGGATTCGAAGATTCAGCGTAAGCAGATTTTTCCGGATTTTCTTTTTAAATTCGGATATACCAACACGATGGGACTACAATTCGGGATGAGAGGCTGGCTGAAGATGGACTACCCTGTAGAGATTGG
>JAUCGE010000179.1 GCA_030377965.1 Desulfobacterales bacterium HSG16 | reverse complement strand
TGCCCCTACAATAAATGTAACATAATTTATGCACAGGTACTTAATTTTCGGGAAGTGACAATAGCTGCATCGACTGCAACCGGTACTCCTTTGCTTATGATCAGAGGATTTATATCTATTTCAGCAATATTGTCGAAATCAGTACCAAGCCGTCCGAGCTTTACCAGAATATTAGCAAGGGCATCCATGTCGAGCGGTTTTTGTCCTCTGAATCCTTGCAGAATTTTTTTCGATTTGAGCCGGTCTATCAAAGCTGATGCCTGTTTATGGCTCAATGGAGCGACGGCAAAAACAGCTTCCTGGAGAATTTCGGCAAATATACCTCCGAATCCGCACATGACACATGGCCCGAACTGGGGATCGCGAACCATCCCGACAATCAATTCAAGATCACCCTGAACCTGTTTCTGAACGAGTACAGATCCTTTCCCGTTCATCTTTTTTATCAATTTATCAAAGGTATCAGCGGCTTTCTGCTCTGTGTCGATATTGAGACAGACCAGGCCGAGTTCGGTTTTGTGAACCTCCTGGGGCAAAAGCCCTTTCATTACCACAGGATACCCCATTTCTTCTGCTTTTTTCCCGGCATCTTCGGAAGATATGGCAAGGGCTTCATCTATAGTATCGATACCCGATGCGTTCAGTATCTTTTTTGCGACATGTTCGTCTATATTGTTGTCGGGAATATTGATGTATGCAAGAAGATCATCGGAAAGTATTATCTTTTCATGAAAAACAGGTTCTTTTTCAATTTTTCCCCTGTTTTTGTGACAGGAGAACAGGGCAGCCATACATTCTAAAGAGCGATAAAGTTCCCTGAACACCGGAATACCCAGCTTTTGAGCTTTTATCTGAAAACTCATAGCAGCATTCTGCTCGCCGGTCAGCCAGCAGAACATGGGTTTTTTAGCATTACTGGCAATTTTTGCAAGAGCTTCGATATCCGGGTCCAGTTTAAATCCGCCTGCAAAGCAATGTATAAAAACTGCATCCACATCAGGATCTGCCATAACCGCTTCTGCAATTGTAACGTAAGTCTTTTCAGCCCCGTTTCTTTCCACAGCAGGCCAGAGATCCACAGGATTGGATATCGGCATCCATTCAGGAAAGACTTCTTTTGCCCTGACAAGGGTTTGTGAAGAAAGATCGGACAGGGAAAGGCCAAGCTCTTCCATGAAATCAGATGAAATAATACCGGCTCCGCCGCTGTATGTCAAAATAGCGATTTTGCCTGAATTTTTCTCTGTGTTCATATTTTTTGTCAGGTCGAGATTTTCGAAAGTGGAAATGGTGCGGCAGATATCCATCATCTGTCTGAAATCATGGGCTTCAATTACTCCTGCCTGGGCAAGCGCCCCGCTGATTACAGCACCATTGCCTGACATGCTGGCTGTATGGCTCATAGCAGCTCTGGCACCTTTTTCGCTTCTGCCTCCTTTTAAAACCACGACAGGCTTTTCCGATTTTTGACAGAGGGACGCAAATTTGCGTCCGTCCGGGATCGATTCAAGATACAGGCCAATGACTTTTGTATTGTCGTCATGAATCAGATATTCAAGCAGGTCGCACTCATTGACATCCATTTTGTTGCCTATGGAACAGACTTTGCTGATTCCCATGACTTTATGGGTCATAAGATCGATAAGAAAAGCGCCTGACAACATTCCGCTTTGAACGATGAGAGAAACATCTCCGAAAATGAGATCGTCCCAGATAGCAGGAGAAACAAAAGAAAATACATTTTTGTTTACGGCATCCACAAGCCCCATACAATTTGGCCCCCAGAGCCTGACACCATATTTTTTCGCGGTTTTGGTTACGCTGTTTTGAAGGGATATTCCATCAGGGCCGCTTTCGGCAAACCCGCCGGATTCGATCATGACACCTTTGATTCCCTTTTTTCCGCAGGCTTCGATAACATCAAGAACCATCTTAGCGGGAACAAATACAATAGCCAGATCCACACCGGTATCAGGAAGGTCTGCAACCGATCTGTAACATTGAATCCCGTCTATTTCAGGATATTTAGGGTTGACCGGGTAGATTGTGCCGTTAAATCCTTTTTTCAGATTTGCAAGAATCGAATAACCGCCCTTATTCCTGTTTGCTGTAGCGCCGATAAGGGCAATGCTCTGTGGATCGAAAAAAAATTCCATTTTGTCCTATTCCTCTTATTTGTTCTTCAATTGGAGTGGGTGTCATAAATTGATCGTTTTATTCAGATTTTTGCTTTTTCTCCGGCTTGATCCATTCGCCTCCCCGATAATCGAGGCATATCTCTTTTAACCGTTTCTTATTTTTGATGAAATTGTCTTTCATCCCTAAAAGCCATTGCTCATGTTCCATAACATCTTTGTGGCTTATAAAAAGGTCATGCATGCCTTTTTCGATATTGACCTTTGGCTGATTTTTTTCCATTTTCATCAAGCCTTTATTACTGCACAGCATACATTGTACCCTGTCGCTGCCTAAAAACCTGAAAGTTTCCCCGCCGCATAAATTACATGCATAAGGAGCTTTTTCCTGTGAAGTTGAAAAAAGAGCGCTGGCAAGTTCTCCTGCTTTTTTCCTGTTTTCTTCATTGAAAAAAACTTCTCCAGGCAATGCTCCATAAACAATTGTTTTCATTTTGATTTCTGAAAGCATAAGTTTGAGAAAATTTTCAATGCCTAAAAGTGTACTGCCTTCCTTTCCATTGATTCCGGCTATACCGAAACCCACGGAAGGTTTGCCCCACAATTGATCGATAAAAGGATAGAAAGCGATCCCTCTGTCCAGAAAAAGCTTGAGCAGGGCGTTAGCTCCCAGAAAATAGGTGGGGGATGCCAGAATCAGAGCGTCAGCTTCGACAATAGCTTCAAGAATCTCGTAAAAATCATCATTATGGATACAGCGCTTCTCGCCAAACATACATTTGTAACAGCCAATGCAGGGTTTGATATTGAAATCGGAAAATCTGAGGAGTTTCAGATTGTGCGGTTCACCAATCTGTCTTCCGATTTCCTTGACCATCAGCTCGCTGTTTCCAAGTTTTCTGGGAGATGCAATCAGACCAAGTATTTTTTTCATTTTTTCCCTCGTGTCCATCCGGAAATTGTTGATACAGGTTTTCCGGATGGATACTATTTTGCAAAGATTAGAACAATCCTCTTTCTTTGGCTATATTCATATAGGTTTCCACTGTATTTTCAGGCGGAACCCATTTCTGATCTTCATCTTTTGTCTTAAGAGCTATGGCATCGAACTCACAGCTTGCCGCACATACACCGCATCCTATGCAGCGTGTCAAATCGACTACAGCGACATCATCCATTGAAATGGCATCCATAGGGCAGCGCTCTACACAAACTTCACAACTGGAACATTCATCACTGTCAACAGCAGCATAAAAGCTGGAACACACGAACTTTGCAGGAGTGTCCATCTTTTTGACATTTTTGAGTATCTGGCAGCAGCAGCCGCAGCACATGCAGATGTTGATCGGTTTTTTAGAGTTTCCGGGCTGAAGTACCAGGCCAGCTTCTACTCCCTCTGCAAGAATTTCAAGCGCTTTTTCCTGTGATACGGTTTCTCCCAGGCCGTTTTCTTCGTAATAGAAAGCTCCGGAACCGAATACCATACAGGCATGTAATGGCTTATCACACCCTTCTCCGACCATGTTGTGTTCTTTCCTGCAAATGCAGTCGGCTATAAGAATTTTTGACTGGTCTTTTATAATTTTTTCAGCTTCCTCATAGGGCATGACAGTGATCTGTGCTGATACTTCTTTTGAAACCGGGATAACTCTTAACTGCTTGGTTTTTGATTTTTTCTGGGCTTCCATCAGGTACGGAACATATTCGTTGAAATCTTTAATCAGACCCTCTGTAAGACGGTTGACCTGATATTCCCATATTCCCACTACAAACTGGGAAGCCGAATACAGGTTTTTACCCCCCTTGCTTGATCGGAAGATAAGCCCTTTCTTGGACATATCCAGCAACATGGCTTCCATTTCATCCTGATTTCTGTCCATTTTTTTTGCTGTGGCTTCGGAAGGTTCCGGCATCATGGTCAGGGAGACTGCAACTTTTGCTTCGTCAGACGTAAAAAGTCTTTTCAAAATTTTTATTTCAATGCCGGATTTTGTAGAAGGATATCCTCCGGGAAGATTGTCAAGGTGTTTTGCAAGTTTTTGGTATTCGTCACTCATTGGTTTTCTCCTTCATCAATTGATGTACAAATGGTATAAGGGAAGTCAGACAAAAAAATGTACCCGTCTTACTTGTCTTTTAACCCGTATTCTGCGTTGCTGAAAAGGGCGAAGATATAGAATATGCACCCTTTACAGCGCCGTAATACGGATTAAAATCCTGCGTAATCCGGGGTATATTATTTTCTATGACATCCCTAAAAAATTTTTGCTGTTTTCGATAGACCATGCCAAAAGTTTATCAAAAATGTAATATAGTCAGGTTGTGACCAGTGGTCAAACAACTTCTTCGGCTAAAAACACTGTTCCGCTGGTTTCATTTTCCATAACGAAAAACTTTATTCTTCGCTTTTTTTCTTTCCAGGCAGAACCAGATTCAAAAATACTCCCAGAATTCCGGCAAGTCCAATTCCCTTGATTGTGAATTCACTGGCAGACCCGCCGCCTGTTGTAAAAACCATGCCTCCAAGTCCGAACACGAGGATCAACGATACAATGGTAAGGTTCCTCGGTTCCATGAGATCATCCCCGGCTTTGACCAGAGTGTTCAGTCCGACCACGGTTATAGCGCCGAACAGCAGAAGCATGATTCCGCCCATGACAGGTACGGGGATTGTTTGAAGGAGAGTACCGACTTTGCCCACAAATGCCAGAGCTATGGCAAAGCACGCAGCCCAGGTCATAATGGCCGGATTGTATATTTTTGTGAGGGCAACAGCTCCAGTCACTTCTGAATAAGTTGTATTGGGAGGCCCGCCAAGCATGGATGCAACCGAGGTGGCAATGCCGTCTCCCATCATTGTGCGGTGTATTCCCGGATCTTCAAGATAATTTTTGCCGGTAATCGAACCTATGGCAAGAACATCTCCGAAATGCTCAATGGCCGGGGCAATTGCCACCGGTACAATAAAAAAGATAGCTTCAAGGTTCCATGCGGGCATGGTAAAATCAGGAATAGCGATCCAGGGGGCCTGGGCTACTTTTGAAAAATCGACCAGACCCAGAAACAAAGAAATTGTATATCCTGCGATTATACCGCATAAAATTGGAATGAGCTTGATCACACCTTTTCCGAGAAGGGATACAAGTACTGTAACCACAAGAGATATCATGGAAACGATGAGGGCGGTTTTTTCCGGTACGATTACAATTGATCCGTCTCCGCTCATGCCTCTTGCCATGAATACGGCTACAGGGGCCAGGATCAGACCGATAACCATGATCACAGGCCCGGTGACAACAGGTGGTAAAATCTTTTTCACGATCTCAACACCCTGCCAGCGTATCAGCAGGCTCAAAATGATATAGACAACACCTGCCGCAGCAAGACCGCACATCGTGCCGGGAATGCCCCAGGTGTTCACTCCGTAAATGATCGGGGCAATGAAAGCAAAGGATGAAGCCAGGAAAACCGGAACTCTTCCCTTTGTGATCAACTGGAAAATCAATGTACCGACTCCGGCAGTGAACAATGCCACATTAGGATTCAGTCCGGTAAGCAGGGGAACGAGAACAAGGGCACCAAAGGCTACAAAGAGCATCTGTGCGCCGAGAAGGGATTGTTTGACATTGAAATCATACACAGGTTTATCTGTGTTTTCAGGTGTAACAGTGTTCGTGGACATAAAAATACTCCATCATCTGGTGTCTGAATTGGTACTCATCCTCACAAGGCGCGAACTGATTCATTCGGCGGATGGTACAATAGTTTGTGGAAGGGGGAAAAAATTTTGCGTTTGAGGCTTTCTTGGATTTCCCGGTGTACACTTAAACTTCTGGCATTTTTTTTTGACTTCCCTAAGTTCAAACTTTCTGAAAATTACAGGAATTTGATCAAGATTTTTCGTACAAAGCTCCCAGACTGGAGAGTCTGGGAACCTGTCACGAATCATGCCGGACTTTCAATTTTTCAGTTTTTTCAACTTTTCGGGCAAATTTATTTGGTTCCGAATATCTTGTCTCCCGCATCTCCAAGTCCTGGCAGAATATAACCGATATCATTTAGTTTTTCATCGATTGCAGCTACATAAATTTCGACATCTGGATGAATTTCTTCAACTTTTTTGATACCTTCAGGTGCGGCCACGAGAAAAAGCCCTTTTATCTGCCTGCACCCGGATTTTTTCAATGCGTCTATAGTGGCAACAAGAGTTCCGCCTGTTGCCAGCATGGGGTCGAGGATAAGAGCGATTCGTTCTTCCATCCTGGAGGCAGTCTTTACATAATATTCTACCGGCTCCAGGGTTTCTTCGTTTCTGTAAAACCCCACAACGCTGACTTTAGCGGAAGGAATCATATCCAGCACGCCGTCCATCATGCCGAGTCCTGCTCTCAATATCGGAACTATGGTGATTTTCTTGCCCTTGATCCGATCTATTTCAACAGAGCCTGCCCATCCTTCAATGGTTCCTTTTTCGGTTGTGAGATCTTTTGTAGCTTCATATGTCAGAAGTCGGGCCACTTCACTGGCCAGGTTTCTGAAGTCTTTGGTCGATATATCGGTCTTTCGCATTATTCCCAGTTTGTGCTTGATCAGGGGATGATCGACAGCGGTTATCGGCACAGCATTCTCCTTAACAATGTTATTCCAAATTTGGTTATCCGATTCACTCGGGCTTGATTCATTTCCGTAATTTTTTTTTGACTTCCTAAGTTCAATAATCGCCAATGGGCCGTTTGAATGTAAATTCGGCAGGAGCAGCTACCATTTTATCGTAAACATCTTCTGTCTGGCCGGTCATGGCTGCAAAAGGAAGCGCAACGAGAAAAGCAACCGATCCGATAGTGGTTGCCAGCAGGCCGAATGGACGTATCAACATGACATCGAAGATAATTTCTCCAGCATTTGCTTCCTCGTCCGAATCCATTCCCTGAGCAAAGGCTGTGGGTGAAAATGTGGTAAAGATCAATACTATGACCATAAAAAAAATTACGAATGATCTTGAACGATTACGCATGAGTGCCTCCTTTTTTATTGATTGCGGTCGTTAGTAAAAAATGCAAGAATATCAATGACACCGGGAAGATCAACAGTATGCATTTAAAAATAAACTCCAGAAAAAATATTTTTGGCCTGTTTTTGGATTTCTGATATATTGTCTGGCACTATTTTTAACCCGGCTTTCCAAAAATA
>JAUCGE010000178.1 GCA_030377965.1 Desulfobacterales bacterium HSG16 | reverse complement strand
CAACAATCTCAAGCAATTGGGCTTTTTCTTCTTCTGTCATTTTTTTCTCCGCTTTGAACAGAAGATATCTGTTTTCCCACAAGCTCTCCGCAAGTCCCAATAATTTTTTCTTATACCATGGGGTCGTTGCGTTGGCGGTTATGGCGATAATTGGAACATCAGGATTTAATACATCAGTAGCTGAATTGCGAATAACACGAGTTGCTTCAATGCCATCCATTATAGGCATATGGATATCCATCAGCACGATATCATATTCATTTTTTCCCAGCAATTCAACAGCATCCTTACCGTTAACGGCAGTATCTACACTGACTCCCCAGGTACTCATTATTACAGATGCCATTTTTTGGTTAAACAGATTATCTTCAACCAGCAGGACACTGGCTTTGGCAAGAAGGGCTTTGAAAATTGATGCTTCGCTGTTCTGTTCTTTATCTTTGTCTGAAATTTTTGCATGCTTTTTCAAACAGGCTGTAAACCTAAATGTCGTGCATTTTTCAAGTTCACTTTCGACAGATATTTCTCCGCCCATCAATTCAACTAATCTTTTTGAAATAATAAGCCCGAGTCCTGTACCTCCGTATTTACGAGTTGTCGAAGCATCAACCTGGGAAAAAGGTTTGAACAGGTTTGAATGGTCTTTTTTCGATATACCGATGCCGGTATCTGTTACAGCCCCTTCCATAATAATACTATTCTCTTTTTCACTTTTAAGGGAAAACTGAATTTTTATATTTCCTTCTTTCGTAAATTTTATGGCATTGTTTCCCAGATTCAAAATAATCTGTCGCAGGCGATTAGGATCACCTTTCAGTATTCCGGGGATCTTTCTGGAAACAGAGTAAGTCAATGTAAGTCCTTTTTCCAAAGCATTCACCTTCAACATATCGGCTGTCTTTGAAATAAGATCTTCAGGATTGAAATTAACCGACTCCAGTTCGGTTTTACCTGCTTCAATTTTCGAAAAATCCAGAATATCCTCAATCAGCGATGTCAATATTTCGGAAGACTGAAAAATCATATCGGTATATTCCGGCTGCGAACCTGTCAGGTTTGTTTCCTGCATCAATCTACTTGTGCCGATAATCACGTTCAGAGGTGTACGGATTTCATGACTCATATTTGCCAGAAATTCGCTTTTCGCTCGTGCTGCTGACTCTGCTGTTTCCATAGCTTTGCGGAGTTTTTCTTCTTTTAATTTACGATCTGTGATGTCATGAGAGTATTCGATCATCCGGGTCAGTTCACCCCTGTCGTCAAAAATCGGAAACGCATGAATTTCGAAATGTTTGATATCACCGTCTTTATCATAATGCATATGCTCTACCACCACGGGCTGTCCAGTTTTTTTCATTTTGACCATGGGACATATGATTCCATTTTCGTTACACGGCGTATTCGATCTATGCGTCAGATTGTGGCATGTGGAAAATTCTGACAGATTGCCGAAATTCGCTGCTGAATTTGCCATGACAACTTTGTGGCTGAAAACATCAATAATGTAAAACGGAAGCGTCAGTGATTCAATCACTGTTTCAAGAAATTCGGCCTGTTTCCGAAATTTCTGTTCCGCAGATCTGCGGCCAGCAGTCTGATTAATGAATGCAAGAAGGCGGCCAAAATCCAGTGGTTTGGTTTCATATCCGACAATCTGCTTCCGTTGAACGGCACGAGCAGCACTATCCACTGATCCATGTGCAGTGATAATGATATAATCAGCGTCCATCCGTTTAGATAAACGCTCCTGTAATTCCAGGCCGTCTATGTCCGGGAGTTTATAATCCAGAAGTGCAAGGTCGAATTGTTCTTTACGGCACAGTTCAACAGCACTGTTTCCATCAAACAAGACTGATGCTGAATATCCGTTTTCCTGCAGGATGTCCTGAATACTGATCGCCAGTTCCCTGTTGTCATCCACAATAAGTATTTTCATCTGTTCACTCATTTTTGCTCGCTTTCGGATTCTGCCCAAATGGCTGGTCCGTGGTTTTCAGTAATTATTTTGACGGGCAGGCCAGACTGATGGCATGCGTCTTAATGATGAATAACCTTTTTGATGACATTTTTCAAGAAAATTCAGGTGAGTCGATAACATGCAGCATCGTATCAGCAAACTCTCGCCTGATAAAAGGCTTCATAACATATGACTTCTGAATCATAGTATTCATTTATTTTTCCCTTTCCCGCCAATGGGTAATGTCAATATAAATGCTGCCCCGCTGTCTAATTCCGACTCAGCTCGAAGAGTACCCTCATGATTTTCAACAATCATTTTCGTGATGGACAGGCCAAATCCGATTCCATGCGTTCTGGTGCTGAACAGCGGTTCAAAGATTTTTTCAAGATGGTCATGCGCTATTTCAGGGCCGGTATTCTCCACCATGATTTCAGCCTGCCCTGACTCCTCGATTCGTATGGATAAGGTCAGTTTTCCCACCCCGTCCATTGCCTGTATCGCGTTTTTAATAATATTTTTCAATGCCATCCGGATTTGTTCAACTTCCACATCGACCAGTATCGTATTTTCAGAATAGTTCACCTTTGTCTCTACTGTATCCGGTATTGTCACGCCTGCCAGAATATCAGAAATAAGATCAGATAAGTCATGCGTTTCCGTTTTCGGTTTTTCCATCCTGGTCAGGTTCAGAAGGCTTTCGATAATGGCCGTTGACTTGCTGACGTTTCCGCTGATAAATTCAAGATGTCTGTCGATCTTTTCATCCGAATTTCCAAGTTTCATCTTCAAAAAATAAACAGAACTGCCAATCACAGCCAATGGATTACGAATTTCATGGGAAATACTGCCAGCAAAATGCCCCAACACGGCAAGACGCTCTTTCAGAAGCAGTTCTTTCTGGGCCTTTCGCAGTTCTTCAGTGCGTTCATCAACCATTTCTTCCAGACGCTCCGAATACTCCCTCAACTGTACCTCAGCCAGGTTGCGGTCAAACCATGTACTGAGAGCCTCGGCCACACCATTGATCAGATTCTGCTCATCGGGAATCTGGAAAGGCTTCTCCTCCGCATAATAGACCCACAGGTGTCCGACCGCACCGTCCTGTACTCTGATTTCAGCATGGAGAGCGTGGGTAAGCCCATCAATATAATTTCTGGATGTGAATCGTTTACCATTCAATTCAATCACAGATATGGCAATCTCAGGAAACTGCATACTTGGAACCAGGTTCTCGACAGCACGCTGGCAAAGCTCATCAACAGACCAGTCTTTCTGGATGTCATGGCTCACAGCGTAGAGGCATGTCAATTCTTTAACCCTCTCACGAAACGCATACTCCACCCGCTTACGCTCATCGATTTCTTTCGATAACCGTCGATTCCAGATCAAACCGATTCCCAGAATGAAAATAAAAATACTCGACAGTCCCAATACCCACCATAAAAATATCCGCCAGTCTGCCGCATGCTCAAAGCGGACAGGCATATTTTTTTTAAAAATATCGTCATGTTCACGCTCTGAAACAGAGTGAACAGCCTTGTCAAGAATGCTCGTCAATTCGGGAAAATCGCTTCTTACTGCAAATCTGAATAAAAAATCATCATATCCGGCAGAACCCGCTATTTTAAGATTGACAAGATTTTGCCTGCGAATCAGATAGCCAATAATCGGAATCGTGCCAATAAAGGCATCTGCCTTCCTTGATGCCACGAATTGAAGACCGACTGAAGGGTTGTCAACGGTATGAACTTTGATTTCCGGATAATCATTTATAATACTTTCGTAAATAGGGATATTGTTTACCACGCAAACCTTCATCCCAGACAAATCCTTTACATTTCTGACAAATGAATCATCGGTTCGGTTCACGATCACCCATGCCGCCGAGAAGCATGGAACGGTCAAATTTATATATTTGTCCGGCTTAAGATTCATGAAAACCGGAAACATATCAGTTTGCCATGTTTTTATCTGTTCCGGCAGACCGGACAGGGATGCTGCAACCAGAACAAATCGTATACCGGTCCGAAGGCTGATCAAGTCGAGATAATCGGGTATCATTCCAAGAAAATTGTTTTTTTCAACATGCATCATTGGCGGAAACACCACAGGGATACTCACTCTCACTTCTTTATTATGTTTAATCCATGTTTCTTCCACCTTGGTCAGTCTGATAAATTGCGATTTTCTGTAATATTGTTTTGTCGGGTCCGGAACCCATCGGCTTTCAATTTCCGCAAGTTCTTCGTTGGAAATTGCATCAAGCCCCTTATCAACTAAGTGCAGCAGTTCTTCATTTTCTTTTAGAACGCTCGCATGAATTTTCATTGGAAAAAGACGTTCGTTCGTCGATTCAAACTCGCTGGCCAGGCCTATA
This sequence comes from Desulfobacterales bacterium HSG16, assembly GCA_030377965.1. GTDB lineage: Bacteria > Desulfobacterota > Desulfobacteria > Desulfobacterales > HSG16 > JAUCGE01. The sequence goes on along the minus strand of JAUCGE010000178.1, from coordinate 2,994 downwards.
AGACGCAGAATCACCAGAATTGATGCCGGAGTGCTGACAAAAGCCCTTACTTTTCCGTCTATTGCCCCGTGAACCATGTCTTTGATAGTGGTGAAAGTGACAAGATTAATCTTATCATAGTTCTGCCGTATTTTCTGTTCCGATTTCAATCAAGGGGAATGATGAGATATCCTCCATGGCTCAATCTGTATCGTATTTCATCAATAAGCGGAATGAATACGAAACTTTTTTGAAAGCCTCCAAGATCAGGGCAGAGGCAGCCAATCGAGCCAAAAGTATCTTTCTGGCTAATATGAGTCATGAACTTCGCACGCCCTTGAACGGTATCCTTGGTTATGCCCGAATTCTCTATCGTGATCCAACGCTGTCACCGAATCAAAAGACAGGTCTGGGCATTATCGAGCAAAGCGGGGATCATCTTTTGAGCCTCATCAACGATATTCTCGATCTGGCGAAAATAGAATCAGACAAGGTTGAACTCTTATGCGAAGATTTTTGCCTGCACGATCTTATACGGAATGTGGAGAATATAGTGCGAATACAGGCAGAAAGAAAAGGAATTATCTTTGAGCTTGAGGAACCGGACGAGCTGCCTGACGTTGTCAATGGAGATAAAAAACGGCTGCGGCAGGTGCTGCTCAATCTACTCGGCAATGCTGTTAAATTCACGGATGCAGGCGGCGTAACATTGAAGGTTCAAAACATTATCTCGGATCAAAATCGACAAAATGCGTTTTTCTTCCGCTTTGAGATCGAAGATACAGGAATTGGCATGTCCCCCGATAATTTAGATCGTATTTTCGAACCGTTTCAACAGGTCGGAGATACAGATCGTATGGGAGAAGGTACTGGTTTGGGACTTGCCATAAGCAACAATTTGATTTGTGTTATGGGTGGAAAATTGAATGTAACGAGTATGCTCGGGCAGGGTAGCTGCTTTTCGTTCGAAATAGTTCTGGGGCATCCCGAAGCCGGTTTCGAGAAAAAAATATCTGAAGATGCACGGCAGATCATTGGTATAAAAGAGAAAAAACCGATCATTCTCATTGTTGACGACAGCCAGGAAAGCCGGAACATGCTGTGTGATCTGCTCGTTCCAATAGGGTTTACCGTTGTGCTGGCCGAAAACGGAGAGCAGGGACTGTTGGAAGCGTTTTTGAGCCAGCCTGATGCTGTTATCACCGATCTGGTCATGCCGGGGATGAACGGACTTGAATTGATCCGCCGCATCCGCCTGTCATCGGAACTTGCGACAATTCCAATCATAGCTGCATCCGCCAGCGCCTTTGAAGAAGATCGTAAAAAAATGCTTGCGGCTGGCTGCCGGGCATTTTTTCCTAAACCTCTTGATTTGAACAATCTTTTGGGAGAACTGAAACTTTGCCTGGATCTTCAATGGAACTATCGAGACATTGAGGCGGCATCGACACAAGACGAAAAAAGTGTCGATATCTTGATGGTTTTTCCGCAAGCTGACGAAATGGAAAAATTGTATAGATTGACTCTTCAGGGAGCGGTGAACCGTATAAGCGATTATGTGGAACACTTGGAAAATAAAGACATCCGCTTAAAACCTTTTGCAGAAAGAATGTATCGGCTTCTCAAGGGGTTTGAACTGAACAGAATTGAGGTGTGGCTTGAATCCCGCTTGCAACGAGAAAAGGAGCATCCGTAATGACCACGGAATCAAAAGGCATAGTTTTACTGGTCGATGATGAACCTAATAATCTGGCTGTATTAAATGACTACCTGTACCATACCGGATATGAAATTCTGGTCGCAGAAAATGGGGAAGCTGCTCTCAGACGGGTTCAATACATCCTCCCGGATATTATTCTCATGGATGTGATGATGCCAGGAATAGATGGGTTCGAAACATGTCGCCGGTTGAAAGCAGATATTGCTACAAGAGATATTCCGATCCTGTTTATGACCGTTGTAGCGGACACAGCGCGAAAGGTAAAAGGCTTTGAAGCCGGGGCTGTCGATTTTATCACAAAACCGTTTCAACCGGAGGAAGTACTGGCGAGAGTTGAAACTCACCTGGCCTTACGTCGAATGCATAAGGAGCTTGAAGAATATTCGGAACGTCTGGAAGCAATGGTAGATGAACGAACCCTGGAGCTGGAAAGAGTTCATGAAAAACTGCTTATAAAAGAACGGCTGGCCGTGCTGGGTCATTTTGCGGGCAGCATTTCCCATGAAATTCGCAACCCTTTGGCAGTGATCGACAGCTCTGTCTATTTTTTGAAAATGAAACTCGGAAATACGGATAAAAAAATTGATAGGCATCTTGAATTTATTTCCAACAATGTGAGCAAATCCACGGCCATTATCGAAAGTCTTCTGAACCTCACGCGAATGGAAAAACCTAAGACTGAAAAAACTGACTTGATACCTCTGCTCACAAATACGCTTTCCAGCTCAAAAATTCCCGATACGGTCGAGGTTGCCCTGGATTTTTCCGACAATCATGTTTTCGTCGATATTGATGCGGAACAAATCCGCATGGCATTGAAAAATATCTTCAAAAATGCAGCACAGGCCATGAATGGATCAGGAATTCTTACAATTGTCATCCAGACTTCAGAAACCGGAACTGTAGACATCACTGTGGCTGATACCGGGCCGGGTATTGCATTGGAATATATTGAAAAAATTTTTGATCCCTTATTTACCACAAAAGTTCAGGGTATCGGGTTTGGCCTGTCCATCACGAAAATGATAATCGAAAATCATGGAGGGAAAGTGAGAGCGGTATCAACTCCAGGACGCGGGGCAACATTCATATTCACATTACCCATCAGTGAAAAAAAAAGGATACATGAATAACGTGAGTTATTAGATTGTAATTGTAAACAAACATGTTCATAAAGATAAAGCGAGGATAAAAATGAAGCAAAAAATAAAAAATATAAATATTTTCACTCTTTTATTTTTATTATTTATAGCACAGGGAGTCTGTTCGGAAACTCAAAACCAGGAGATACTGCA
>JAUCGE010000177.1 GCA_030377965.1 Desulfobacterales bacterium HSG16 | reverse complement strand
TTGTTTTTTTGTCAAGACGATAGATACAAGAAATCAAAAATATCTTAAAATATTGGGATGGACATTGAGATCATGCCGATTTCAAATCTCCTGCTGACGGCGGTCCGGGTACAACAGTTAAAATTTTACTGTCTGCTTATGCACAAAATCCAAAACTCAAAAAATATTGACGAAACCAGATAGTCCTGATAACATTGATGATTTTATAATTAACAATTATAACATTAGCTTATATTTAAAATGGAAGTGCATGTCATAGCCGACATTCGCTTTTGAAAGGAAGAAAGAATGGAGATAACAGAAGAAAAAGCAGGTATCGAACCTGTCAGGATAGGAAAAAACACTCGATTTAAATTCAAATGCCATAAAGATGTCACATGTTTTACACAATGTTGTCGCGGCATCAAAATCGTACTTACACCTTATGATATCATAAGACTGAAAAACCGCCTGCAACTTTCATCTCATGAATTTCTGGCTATTTACACAACCCCTCATCTTCTGGAAAAAACGGATATCCCTCTTGTCACCCTGAAACTTCTGGATGATGAACAGGATTCCTGTCCTTTTGTTAAAGATGGCGAGGGATGTATTGTATATGAAGACCGTCCGTCTACATGCCGCTATTATCCTCTTGGTGTCGCTTCCATGATCCATAAGGATGGTGCCGATGATGATGATTTTTATTTTTTTGTCAATGAACCACATTGCAAAGGGTTTGCAGAGGAAAAAGAGTGGGATGTGGTCGAATGGCGCAAGGATCAGGGAGTTGATATTCATGACTCAATCAATGCCGAATGGACGGATCTGATCGTCAGGAAACGTTCTTTTCCGCCTAACGTCAAGCTGACAGAGAAAAGCAAACAACTGTTTTTCATGGCATCCTACGATATCGATAAATTCAAGGCTTTTATATTTGAAAGCAGTTTTTTAAAGCGGTTTGATATAGATGAGAAAACCGTGGAAAAAATCAAAACAGATGAAATAGCTCTTTTAAAGTTTGCCATGAACTGGATGAAAGAAGTTCTCTTTGATCAACAGCAGATGAAAGTCGAAAATAGTGAGAATGCAGAAGGAAAATAAAGGATGATATTGCCGGTTCCCAGGCCAAAAGTAAAAGTCCGGGAACCGGCATAAAGATCAATAAGACTCGTAACAAAGCCCTTCACTGAAAGCTGGAGTATTGAGCCTCTCTTCGATATCGATATTGAAAAAATCGGCTGCTGGCTGCAAAATTTCCGGATTATTCTTAAAAACACTGCGGCCTGCTTCGAGAACAATATCAAGGGCATTTTCAGTCAATCTGCCAAGGGGTCTGCGGCAGGGTCCGGAAGGCATGCCCAGAATCGCCATCAGGGTTTTTATGCCCAGTGGGTTTCTGGCCCTGAAGGTGACAATCCCGAATGGAGTTTTTTCTTTTGTCGTTATGGTGACAAGATTGGACAGGGGCGCTATGGCCTGTGCCAGTTTCCGCCCTTCTTCATTTTTACCACCTTCAAAAAATCTGACTATATCGGCTACAGCAGCCGGTGCAATATTGGATGCTACAGAAATGATACCTGCGGCTTTTATATCTGGATCGGTCATCATGGAAGCTGTCAAGCTGTCATCGCCTGACAGGATACTTACACCCTCGCCGCAGCAGGCTCTTGTTTTTTTCATATTGTCAAGGTTTCCGGTGGCTTCCTTGATGGTGGCTACATTCTTGCAGGATCGGTTCAACAGGGCAAGGTCTTCGGGTAGAATCTGGGTTCCGGTTCTACCGGGAATTACATATGGGATGACCTCTGTGTCTGGAAATTCCCTGGCAACCGGTTCGAGGTATTCACGGCGAATTTCGAGGGAACTTGGGCCGTTATAATAGGGGTCTACAAGCAAAACAGCTTCGACACCAGCATCAACCGCATGTCCTGCTGCCTCAATAGCTTCCTTTGTATTGTTGCTCCCTGCGCCTGCGATGCAGATACATTTGCCTCTGGTATCCTTGCTGACCTGCTCCACTACTAAATTATGCTCTTCCCAGCTCAACACCGGGCTTTCGCCGGTTGTTCCTGCTGCCAGGATACCGCTCATTCTGTTTTGAATCTGAAAGTCGATAAGTCGGTCAAGACCGTCATAATCTACATCATTGCCGGTAAAAGGTGTGATCAGCGCGGTAAATGCCCCTGTGATCATAAGTCCCCCCGTTTCGATAAAATGGTTGCACTTCCGATTAAATTGAAGTATCAGGTACTCCGAAAATTGAAAAATCTAAAAAAAATGATAGATTATGTCAAGTAAAAAGTCCTGAGCCGTATTGGCCAGGTGTTTTAAATATCAATCATAAATTTGAATTTAAGGAAATATCATGGATACGCCTCAAGCAGATACGCCTCAAACAGATACGCCCCAGGTGAAAAAGAGCCAGGTGGACAAACCGGAAAACGCTGAAGAATATATTAATACTCTGAGACAGCAGCTGGCTGGAAATGCTGACTGCGGAACAACCCACTACAACCTGGGTGTAGCCCTGATCGGACAGAAAAAATATGATGAAGCAAAAATGGAACTGGAAGAATCCGTCAGATGCAGTCCAACTCTGGCCGAAGCTTATGTTCAGTTAGGAGGTCTGTGCCTTCAGGAGGGAGATATGGACGGATGCCTGGCTTATAACGAAAAATCCGTAAAAACCAGGGCTGGCTTTTCCGAAGGATATGGAAACATTGGTTTTCTTCAACTGCAAAAAGGAAACATTGATGAAGCCATAAAGGCTCTTCAGAAAGCTATTGCCTTCAATTCCAGTTTCATACAGGCATATACCACCTTAGGCACCGCATACCTTATGAAAGGGCTTGTGGAAGAGAGCATACAGGCCAATCTCAAGGTATTGAGTCTTGAACCCACATTTGCTATCGCACATAACAATCTTACCATCGGATATCTTGAAAAAGGTGACCATCAAAAAGCAATTGAGCATTGTGACAAGGCAATTGAGTACGGATATAATGTGGCTTCCGAGATCATCAAAGAGATTGATTCATACAGGTAAAAATGACCTTTAACCCATTGATCTCATTTTTTATTTCAGATAGAAATAATCCTGTATCGCGCAGCGATTCACTGTGGAATCATCAAATTCCCCAGGCTCCGGATACAGACATGCCCGACACCAGCAGGCCAGGCATCAGCAGATCAGACATCAGCAGATCAGACACCAGCAGATCAGGCATAACTGCGGCCAATGTCACTATCGGCGATTATTTTACCGCCGTACATACCTTTTTATATACAGACAACGGAAAACTCCTTGCAGACGCAATGACAAAGCAGACAGGGGGCGAAATTCTGCCCGGCAGGATCGAAAAAATCGATATTTTCCTGATAAAACACGGACGATTTTATCATCCTGCCCTGATAAAAACGACAGCGGATACAAGAACCTGCTCATTTGTCCTGAATGTCGCGGTTTCAGAAGAAGGCAATGCCTGTATTGAAACAGAATATGAGCTGTTAAAAAAACTCGGACAGATTGATCATACCGGATGTCTTCCTCAGGTCTATGGCAAGGGCAGATTTTTTACGGATCATGGATGTGAAATCCAGATGTTTTCAGGTCTATGGTTTGATAATTTTTTCGAATTTCATATATCAAAAGACCATAAAACAGATCAAAACCGTATCATCGTGTGGGATCAGATCAGAGGTAACAAATATATTGCTGCTGAATCAGCGGCCCGAATTTACCACAATGCCGCAAAAATTCTTACAAGCTTTTACAATCCTGAAACTTTTGAACAGATCTTTTCCTGGCATCATGCTGCCGGGGATTTTGTGGTGTGTATTGATGACAAAGAAAATGTGGAGGTAAAACTCATTACTGTTCGCCGATATGCTCCTATGATCGATTTGCCTGAATCTGGCATACCCGATCCTATTGACAGCCTTCACGGACTCCTGCTTTTTTTAATCAACATTTCCATACGCACACGTTTTGACAGGCTGGACGGAATCGGTAAACCTGTATGGGCAGATGAGATAGCGGTGGAGAGTACGGTCAAAGGATTTTTTGAAGCTCTTTCACAAAAATCCCCGCTTTCAGGCATAGAACTTCCCCTGGCTGATCTTTTTCACGAATTTGTACTGCGGATTACCCCTTCTGAATTTTACGAGGCCGTGCATGAAGTGACAGATTCATACAATTCCAAATCGCCTGAAATCAGACTGTTTTCCCCAAATTTCGTTGCCCACGCCTCAAAACTTTACCAGGCATTAGGCCATGATCCTTCCCTGATATCCGAAAAAAAGGTTTAACAGCGTGAATGCAAGCCTTTTTCTATTGACAATGGTAAAGAATAATCCTATATCTCACCCTTTCAAAGTTAAAGATGGTTGCAAAGCATGAAAAATCCCGATAAGCGGGGTGTGAATAAAAGAGAATGATAGAAACAGGACCGAATATTGAAAAAAAGACCTTAACAGCCATTACAGGCTGGTAATGTATCTTTTGTTGTGGTTGGTTTATCATTAAACAAAATGGAGGTATTACAAAATGGCAAAGCATGAGACCCCTTTGTTGGATCAGCTTGAAAGCGGACCGTGGCCAAGCTTTGTGTCCGATCTGAAGCAGGAAGCTGCATCAAGGGCAAAGAATGAGAAGAATGTAGAGTATCAGATCCCCCAGGATGTTGTCGAAGATCTGCTGGGTGTTCTGGAATTGTCCTTCGTTCATAAAAGGACTCACTGGAAACACGGTGGAATCGTTGGTGTTTTCGGTTATGGCGGTGGTGTTATCGGCAGATATTGTGATCAGCCTGAAATGTTTCCCGGAGTTGCACATTTTCATACAATGCGCGTAAATCAGCCTGCCGGTAAATTTTATAAAACTGATTTTCTGAGAAACCTCTGTGACCTGTGGGACTTCCGCGGCTCCGGTCTGACCAACATGCATGGATCTACCGGTGATGTCATTCTGCTGGGAACCACGACTCCCCAGTTGGAAGAAATTTTCTTTGAGCTGACTCATAATATGAACCAGGATCTGGGCGGATCAGGCTCCAACCTTCGCACACCTTCGGATTGTGTAGGCCAGGCCCGTTGTGAGTTCGCATGTTACGACACACAGGCATTATGTCATGCCATGACAGTAGAATATCAGGATGAACTGCATCGTCCGGCTTTCCCCTACAAATTCAAATTCAAGTTTGACGGATGCCCCAACTGCTGCGTTGCATCCATCGCTCGTTCCGACATGTCCTTCATCGGAAGGTGGAAAGATGAAATTCGCGTTGATCAGGAAGCTGTTCAGGGCTATATCGGCGGCGAACTCGTTCCTAACGGCGGCGCTCATTCAGGCCGTGACTGGGGTGCATTCGATATCCAGAAAGAAATCATTGATATCTGCCCGACCGGTTGTATGACAATGGACGGCAAAGAACTCAAGATCAACAACAAAGAGTGTAATTGCTGTATGCATTGCATCAACGCTATGCCGAGAGCATTGAGAATCGGAAAAGACACAGGTTGCTCCATTCTCGTTGGCGCAAAAGCTCCGATTCTTGACGGCGCTCAGATGGGTTCCCTGCTCGTTCCTTTCATCAGCACTGACGATCCTTATGATGAAATCAAGGAAGTTATCGAAAGCATCTGGGACTGGTGGATGGAAGAAGGTAAAAACCGCGAGCGCCTGGGCGAATTGATCAAACGCCAGGGATTCCAGAAAATGCTCGACATGACCAATATCAAGCCTATGCCGCAGCATGTCCAGGAACCGAGAACCAACCCATACATCTTCTGGAAATCAGAAGAAGTACCAGGTGGTTTCGATGCGGATATTACGGAATTCAGAAAACATCATCAGAGATAAATACAGGGGGTATCAGACATGGCATTTGTATCTTCAGGTTATAATCCTGACAAACCGATGGAAAACAGAATAAGTGACATCGGACCACAAAAATTTGACGCGTTTTATCCGCCGGTTATCGGTAAAAATAAAGGGAAATGGCTGTATCATGAAATCCTGGAACCAGGCGTTCTTGTCCATGTGGCAGAATCCGGGGACGAGGTTTTTACAGTAAGATGTGGCGGCGCTCGTCTTATGAGTGTTACCCATATCCGTGAAATCTGTGAACTTGCCGACAAACACTGTGACGGCTATCTCAGATTCACCACCCGTAACAACATTGAGTTCATGGTCGACAGCAAAGACAAAGTCGATGCATTGAAAAAAGACCTTGTAGATCGTAAGTTCGACGGCGGCAGCTTCAAGTTCCCCATTGGTGGAACCGGCGCTGGAATCTCCAATATCGTTCATACCCAGGGATGGATTCACTGCCATACACCTGCTTCTGATGCATCAGGAACAGTCAAGGCAGCAATGGACGAATTGTTCAAAGATTTCCAGGATATGAGACTGCCTGCAAAGCTGCGTGTTTCTATGGCCTGCTGCCTGAACATGTGCGGCGCTGTTCACTGCTCCGATATCGCAATTCTCGGATATCACCGTAAACCGCCTATGCTTGACCATGAATATCTCGACAAGATGTGTGAAATTCCTCTGGCCATTGCAGCATGTCCTACTGCAGCTATCAAACCTTCCAAGGTTGAAGTAAACGGCAAAAAACTCAATTCTGTCGCAGTTAAAGACGAACGTTGTATGTACTGTGGAAACTGTTACACCATGTGTCCGTCCATGCCTCTGGCCAACGCCGAAGGTGACGGTATCGTACTCATGGCCGGTGGTAAGGTTTCCAACCGTATAAGCAATCCCAAGTTCTCCAAGGTCGTTGTAGCGTTTCTCCCAAATGAGACTCCGCGCTGGCCTTCAATGACTGCCACTATCAACAGAATGGTTGAAGCTTACGCAAAGGGTGCAAACAAATATGAGCGCGTTGGTGACTGGGCAGAAAGAATTGGATGGGAAAGATTCTTTGATGCCTGTGAAATTGACTTCACTCACCATCTGATTGATGATTTCCGTGATGCAGCCTATTACACATGGCGGCAGACCACGAATTTCAAGCTCTAAAAATCTGAAAAAAGTTCTTTTTTATACCGGGGTATAATTTTATGCCCCGGTTTTATCTTTAAAACAAGAGGCTTATATCATGGATAAAGTAGCTGCCAGAGAAGCTATAGTCGCTTTTTTGAATAAAAAGGCGAAAGTCAAATCAAAATTTTATCTTAAAGATTTTTACAAAATTTTTCCCGATGAGAAACCAAGGGCTGTCAAGAACGTCGTAAACGAGATGGTAAGAGAAGAGGTACTTGAGTACTGGTCAAGCGGAAGCACCACCCTGATCGGACTCAAGGGCGCAGGAAAACAGGCGGGAGCAGAAGACGAAGATTAAAACGCCTTTTTGAT
>JAUCGE010000176.1 GCA_030377965.1 Desulfobacterales bacterium HSG16 | reverse complement strand
TGAAAAAACCAACAGAAAGCAGGTGAAACAATGGATCGAAAGTCAAAAAAAAACAATCATTCTTTTTTTACCTCTATAATATTTTTCGGGCTTATCGCTACAGGAATTTCTTTCTTCTGCTGCCCATCTCTTTTTGCATCCACTGTCGAAAGTGCAAGAAAGGCATCCATAACACAAGTCAGCTCTTCAGAGGCAATAGAGATGATTGCAGCCGACAATATTAGAATTGTGGATGTAAGAGAGCCTGCCGAATTCTGCGGATCTTCAGGCCACATACCATGTGCGGTAAATTATCCCTGGAATTCTGGAATATTACAGGAACAATACGAAAATCTGCCCATGAATGAAGATATACTGGTAGTCTGCGGCAGCGGCATGAGAAGCCCCCAGGCTGCAAACTTTCTTAATGAAAATGGATTTACTTCGATTTATGACCTGACAGGCGGCTTGAACTCCTGGACAGGAGACACAACCGGATGCGAAGATGATTCCTGTTCAGAAGAACCTGCCCCACCTGTGGCTGATGCAGGTCAGGCACAGACGGTCACAGAAGGTTCGACAATCCTTCTAGATGGAACACATTCTGCTGATCCAGATGGCACAATCAATAAATATGAATGGGTTCAGACAGAAGGCGAAAGCGTTATGCTTTCGGATATCAATGATTCAAAGCCGACCTTTGTAACTCCTTCCACAGGAGTTGGCGGCAGCAAACTCATATTTGAATTGACTGTCACAGACAATGACGATCTTACAGATACGGCGCAAGTTGGCATTGACATACTGGACAATCAGATAATCGGGTATCCTGATCAGGCTATAACATTCAAGTCGATTGCCGGGCAGGAACTCGGCATAATAGCAGAATCGAATGCTGGCCTGATAGAACTGGACACTTTGGACATGGCCGTCATTGCACAAAACTCAGGAAAGCCCGAATCTATGCCTTACGGCCTTATTGATGTTCGGATCAAGGTTGGAGCAGCAGAGAATGAAGCGGCAATCACTTTCTATTTTCCGGAACCCATACCTGAAAACCAGGGCTGGTTTCAATTCAATTCCAAAGATAACGAATGGATCGATCTTGAAGATAATGTCAAATTTTCGACAGATAGAAAAGAAGTCTCTTTAAATCTTTCTGACGGGCAGAGCGAAGATGAAGATGGCACAGCAAACGGTTTTATCGAAATTTCTTCAGGCCCTGGACTGAAAAATACCACTCCTGATGATGAAGAAAGTTCTTCGGGAGGCGCTGGTAGTGGTGGATGTTTTATCCAAACAAGCTCCCCGAAGTCTGGTTTTGCCAGCGTTCTGACAGATGGCTTTCTGTTTCTTTCTTCGTTTTTTTGATAAAATTCGTTTCTTCTCTAAAACTTATGGCAAATTCGGCATCCTTCATATTCGTCAAAAAGTAGTTTACACTTTTTCTTATTCTGGCTTGTTTTTTATTGCCTCATTTTGTCTGAATCAGGATTTTCAAGATTTTCAAGATTTTCAAATGCTAATCCTGTTCATCCTTTAATCCTGAGAATCCTGATTCAGACATACGGAAAGTGTAAACTACTGAATGAAAGATGCCGCAATTCCTAATTTTTACAAAATTTAAATGATATCAAAGGATATGACAGGAAGATGAGTAATTTTCATGACGAATAAAAAAACGGATAAAAAGACTGTGGGTCGAACATCGGATAACGAGCCTGAAACAGAATCCGGGCAATCGAAAAAATCGATTTGGAAAAAACTTTTTCTCGTTTTCAGGCTGCCCTTTGATCTGATCTTTATCAGCATCGACTTCTGCCGGATCTTGCTCTGGATGATGTTTCGCGTGGTGGTGAAAATGATGGCTATACCATCAAAAACCCGCTGCCCGTTTTCGAATCCTGCAAAAGGGATGATGGACGGTAAATTAAAATGTGTTCATTCACGGCTGTACGGTTTTCTCTCCATTTTTCATGCAGTTTGCCCGCAAGCCCTGCCCGGCACTGAAACGCCTGATATCATCATGTGTAAACAGCCGGGTGTGCGATTGAAGTTCGGCATCTTTCGATTCATCGGACTTAGCACAGCCCTGACTCTGATATGGGGGAGCATCGCGTTCGGAATTGTCATGGTGACACCAGCAAAAAAGATTTTCCTGGATCATGAAAAACGGAATCTGATGCTGACATCCAAAAAAGAAAAGCAGCAACAGGCCAAAAAATTTTACGAACATGCTCAAAAATTCTACAAGGCCAGCGAATATACCAAAGCACGGATCGAATATCTCAATGCAGTGCAGCGTGACCCGGAAAATGCAGGATATCATGCAGGACTCGGCAATGTGAGTCTTAAACTCGGTGATATGGGTACTGCCGAGATACACTTGAAAAAGGCGGTCGAACTCGATCCGAAAACAGCGAAAGCCCATACCGGCCTTGGCTATCTGGCTCTGGTAAAACGTAATCTTGAAAGTGCATGCACACATGCCGAAGAAGCGAAAAGTCTCGGAGATACAGGAAAGGATCTTTTTTTCCTTCTAGCCGAATGCCATCTGTCCCGCAAAGAATCCAGCGAGGCCGAAGCCATGATAGAAAAGGGACTGAACGCGGATGCAGACAACGACAAAACGATTCTGCAGGTAGCACGGTTTTATTCCCGTACACGCTCCTTTAAAAAAGCTATCATCGCCTATGAACGCATGCTGAAAAAATTTCCGGACAACACAACCGGAAGCATCGAACTGGCTGTCATATATCGGCAGCAGCGAAAGTTCGACAAGGCGAAAAAAGTATTGGACAAAGTGCTTGAGAAAGACTTTCTGAATATAGCGGTCCGCAGCGAACTCGCGGAAATCCTGATTGCCAGAGGCAGGCTGAAAGAAGCAATCGAAGCCTACAGCCAGCTTTCCGTGGAAAAACCAAACGCTGCCCGGGTCACGGCCAGACTCGCACAACTCCATGTGTTTTCCGGGCAGGTGAACAAGGGGTTGAATACGGCAAAGAAAGTTCTCACCATCTACCCCTATAACCCCGAGGCCAATCTGGTGACGGCAGGCATCTATTTTGACCGCAATCTCTATACCGACACGATAAGACACTGTCGCCAGGGGCTGAAAAACAAGCGTAAGCTGCCGGAACTGTATCGCCTGCTCACCTCAGCGCTTATCAGGAACGAATCGTTTGCGGAAGCCGCAGACAATATAGAAAATGGCTTGAAACACAACCCCGGCGATGTTGCCCTGTCACGCATGAAATGTCTGATACGCTGGCGTGAAGGTTATCCTGATGACGCAATTTCATGCGCCCGGATTTTTGCGAAAAAGCATCCGAAATCAACTTTTCCCGATGTATTCATGGCATCGATTCGTATCGAGCAGAAATCGTTTAAAAAGGCAATAGCCCATTATGAAGACACCATGAAAAAAACTCCGAAAGATCCGACCATAATGAACAACCTGGCCCACCTGCTCGTAAACCATACAGACAAGATCGGCAGGGCTGAAAAACTTGCCCGCAAGGTAAAATCAATCATGCCGGGTGATCCGATTGCGGCAGATACTCTGGGCTGGGTACATTATCACAGGAAAGATTATAAAAACGCGATTTCCGAACTCTATTTCGCGGCACAGAAAATGGGGCGGAATCCGACAATCCGGTATCACCTGGCAGCGGCTTATTATGAAACCGGCAGTATGAAAAAAAGCGAGGCAGAGCTTAAAGCCGCCCTTGCAATATCCGGGGATTTCGACGAGGCTGGCAAGGCCAGGGATTTGCTTGCCCGGATTAAAAACAAGAAATAAAGTAAATGAGACAGGAAAGCAGAGACAGACAAAATGACACCCGCCAGCCCATATGAAACCGGAGGAAGCCTGATTCAGCGTATCGCATCCGATGAGATACTCGAAGAAGCCTTTCAATGGCTGTGCCAGCGGAGAATCGACTATTCCCCGAATTCGGATGTCTGGGATTTCCGCCTCAAATGGCCCGGGATAAAGCAGGATCTGCAAAATCGCTTGATCTCCGGGCTATACATGTTCAGCCCTCTAACCGAATACCGGATGCCGGAAGACCGCATCGAAGTCTGGCAGTCGGAAGATGCCCTGGTTTTGAAAGCCATGTCTATTGTGTTGAACATCCATCTGGCTCCTGTGCTGTCAGACAGATGTTTTCATATCAAGGATCGGGGAGGCGCAAAAGCGGCTGTCAGAAATGTGCAGGAGCAGATGATCCCCGGCATGTTTGTTATGAAGTCGGATGTACGCAGCTATTATGCAAGCATAGACCACTCCGTTTTGTACGCTCTGGCAGAGCGATACATCCCGGACAGACATGTGATGCAACTGTTGTGGCAATATATGGACAGAACCGTATGCTTTGGTGGAATTTATCGGCATGTGACAAGAGGCATATCTTACGGCTGCCCATTATCTCCACTGATGGGCGCGCTGTATCTCAAACCTCTGGATGACGCAATGGAGAAAACAGGTCTGTTTTACGCACGGTTCATGGATGACTGGGTGATAATCGCACCTTCGAGATGGAAGCTGCGTAATGTTGTCCGGGAGGTGAATAAGATACTGTCGGACCTGAAAGTAGAGATCCATCCTGACAAGACATATATCGGAAGGGTTGAAAAAGGCTTTTCATTCCTGGGATATTTTTTGAAACCAGGGATGCTGACAGCTTCGATAGAAACTCTCAGGAAATATGCCGAACGTATTGCCCGGCTTTATGAGCAGGGTGCGGATGAAATCCGCATCGGGCAATATGTTCGGCGTTGGTTTTCGTGGTTAAAGGGTGGATTGGATCATTGGGGAGTGGGTGTTATAGGTTTTCATTTTCTTCATCCTTCGAATGATCACAAGGCATCCTCCTCCGCTTATTGCGATCGCGACTAGTGCCATCGATGAGGGCTCGGGGACCGCCGACACCCATTATTCTGAACGGTCCTCACGGATCCTTCCGGCCTGAGATGGTTCCATCACCTACACGATCTCGGTTCTCGTCGGACTGGTCACGCCCGACACCTTGAAGGTCCGGGGATGCGCCCGTGTCCTGGCCCGCCCTCCCCTCCCCGTCCATGCCGGGACGGCGACTGACCCCTCGGCTAAGTCGGCGTCGCTTTCTTCCGTTCTGGGTATGACTGCACATGCTGTGCCAATCGTGCGTTCCCGCCGGTGTTGGGTAGGTCATGAATCGTGCCGTCTGCCACCCGCGCTGTGAACACGCGTGTGACCGATGTCAACGTCCACGCGCCACCACTGTGACTGGTCCATCCGGTGACTGTCATCGTGTCAGCGTCGGTGTCTATCGTGCCACTTATCGTTGCTTCATCAAAATCATCAAAGATGAAGTTGTACAGTTCAGCATGTGAAGGTGTAATCGTGGCTATCACATGTGTTGCTAGCACCACGGCAGTCAATACCACGTTTGCGGCTATACACGTCATCCTCATTCTGGCCTCCTGTTCTGTTTCGGTTTACTTTCTCGTTCGTTTCGTCATGCCCTATCCATCCTCGCTTTTCATCCTTACCGTCATTTTGATGATTGCGCAACACTAAAAGCCTAAAAGACCAAAAGGGGCAGGCGAATAATACCATTACAAATGTAAAAAACGGTGATAATTATCATTTTAAAAATCAATACAGGGAGGGCAACTCATGACCACGAATAGCGAGAATGCTGAATGAAGGCCAACAAACCGTATACCATGTAATGTCTCGGACAGATCTGGATGGCTTCCCATTCAATGACATCGAAAAAGAGGAACTCGTGAAGATCGTCAAAAAATTCAGCCTGATTTATTTTGTCGATGTTTTTGGTTACTGTATCATGGGAAATCATTTTCACCTCACCTGCTCGTGAAAATGTATCCGGGCCAGGATTTTTCGGATGAAGAGATCAAAGAAAGATTCATAAAATTTTACGGAGATGAAAAAAAGTTCAAGGAAAGCAACATTGAATATTACCGGGAAAAATGGTCGAATCTTTCCGAATTTGTAAGGGATATCAAACAAAGTTTTTCAAGATTTTACAATAAATTGCACAACCGAAAGGGAACGCTCTGGGGAGAGCGTTTCAAAAGCGTTATAGTGGAAGAAGGCCAGACTTTGATAAACTGCCTTGCCTATATCGACTTGAACCCCGTCCGTGCTGGCATTGTGGATCTGCCCGAAGATTACCGCTGGAGTTCATTGGGCTATCATATTCAGTCGAAAAACAAGGATAATTTTTTATCCACGGACTTTGGACTGGTGGAATTCAATGTTTCGGATGAAGATGAAAGATTGAGAAGATATCGGAGATATGTTTACGAAGCCGGAGCGCTGACCAGACCGGACAAACCATCGGCAGGAACCATTGAAAGAAAGATTCTTGAGAAGGAAAGAGAAACTGAATTTGATTTGAATCGAATTCAACGTTTTAAATACAGGACCAGATATTTTACCGATTCCGGAATCATCGGGTCCAAAACCTTTGTGATGGAAAATTACCAGCGGTTTAAAAGCCGGTTTCAATGCAAGCGAGAAAAGAAACCAAAGTCGATAAAAGGGCTTGATGGGATATATTCTTTGAAGCGGTTGTCGGAGGCTTTGTAGCGGGCGGCTGATTCGGGAGCTTGATGGAATGCCCGGTTTTATTGTCTGAACTGGGATTATGGGAAATTTCAGGGATTTAACAGGATTGTTCCTATCGCCAATCCGGACAATATCGGACATTGTAGACTTCGCATTGGATCGTTTGCAGGGTTCTTTATATTGGCTATGCTTTCTCGTTTGTCTGCCGGTTGCGGATCTTGACATTTGTGCAGATATGGAATATGCTGAGAATAAGTTGAACGATATTTTCAGTAAAATTTATGTCAAGTACTCAAAAAAATATGGGAGAAGCACGATGTCCAAAAAACGGAGGTTGATAAGTTTTGACTGGGCAATGAAAAAGCTATTGAGGAGCAAGGCTAATTTTGAAATCCTGGAAGGTTTCCTCAGCGAACTTTTGAAAGACGATATTCATATCCTTGAGATACTTGAAAGCGAGGGCAACAAAGAAGATTTGCGGGACAAATACAATCGTGTTGATCTTGAGGTCAAAAATAAAAAGAACGAAATAATCATCATAGAAGTTCAATATGAACGGGAACTCGATTATCTTCAAAGAATTTTATACGGCACATCGAAAGTGATAACGGAACATATTAAAGAAAGCGCCGCCTATTCCAAAATCGTCAAAGTGATTTCGGTGAACATATTGTACTTTGATCTGGGGCAAGGGAAAGATTATGTCTATCACGGATCGACGACATTCAAAGGTTTGCACAATCAGGATCTTCTGCAACTTTCAGAAAAACAGCAAAAGCTTTATAGAAAAAAACAAATTCTCGAAAT
>JAUCGE010000002.1:23562-113373 GCA_030377965.1 Desulfobacterales bacterium HSG16 | reverse complement strand
TCCGGTTCCTCATGCTGATGGTTGAGCTATCGCTATGTAAACGATGCTATTGAAATAATTTTCCGCTCAAGCGGATATTAGCACCAATTTATCCATTTTTCAAATTTTAAAAACTTGATAGTCGAGTTAAGATTAACAGGTCCGCAAAGAGTTTGGGGCATCAGAATAAACGATAGGTTTAAAATTCTTTGGTGGGACCCGAAACATAAAGTTTACCCCTCAAAACTCAAACATACATGAGTCAGGGCGCAATATGACCATACGGGTAATCAAACAAATGTACACTGGGTCAATTTTCAGGCCGCAGGATATCTTCTTTAAAAGACGAGAAAGAAAAACCGATGAAAACATGGTTTCTATATATCCTCAGATGCGCGGATGGTAGCCTTTACACCGGAATCACAACTGATGTAAAACGGCGTTTAAAGGATCACACCGGAAAAAAAGGCGCAAAATATCTCAGACCCGGTTGTCGGCGTCCGTTTAAAATCGTTTTCGTTTCCCATGCCGGAAATGATCGGTCAACGGCCTTGAAATTCGAGTACCGGATTAAGTCTCTCCACAAACGACAAAAAGAAAAATTGATTACAAAGTTTGACAATCAAAGGAACTACTCATTTCTGGATGATCCTCTTGATCTGGATTGAAATCTATCATAATATCTCAGTATTGTGAAATTTCACCTCAAGGCAAAATGCATTTATACAGGAGTTCAAGAAACAGATGACTGAAGCCCGGCAACTCGATATCAATAGTAAAGAGCAGCTTGTCAAAGTGGGGTTTGAAATATGATAATGGATGTCACCGACAAATTTTATAAAACTCTTATCAATGATATAGGCAAGCTACTTGAACATGGCCGTGTCCAGGCTGTAAAAAAGGTCAACACTATCTTGGTGGATACCTATTGGTATGTGGGACAGCGCATTGTTGAATTTGAGCAGGGAGGAAAAATCAAGGCCGAATATGGAAAAGAACTGCTGCTGCGCCTGTCAAAGGATTTAAAAGTACGATACGGCAAAGGGTTCAGCCGCTCAAATCTTCAGTACATGCGTCTTTATATACCTGTTACCCAAAACGCCAGACATTGTCTGGCAAATTGAGCTGGTCCCATTATGTTGAACTGCTTTCCATTTCGGATGATATCAGCCGCTCCTTTTATGAAAAGCAATGCATTGCTGAAAAATGGTCTGTAAGAGAGCTTAAAAGACAGCGAAACGCCTCCCTGTTTGAACGTATCGCTTTAAGTCGGGATAAAAACGAGGTGGCTGCCCTGGCAAGACAGGGGCAAATCATTGAAACATCCAGAGATATCATAAAGATCCCTATGTATTTGAATTCTTGGATATACCGGAAAAAAGCGTCTATTCAGAACGCTCTCTGGAAAACGCTCTGATCGACAAATTGGGCCATTTCCTCCTGGAATTGGGCAAAGGTTTTGCCTTTATTGGTCAGCAGTACCGCATGACTCTGGACAATACCCACTTATTATGTGGATTTGGTTTTTTATCACAGGATTCTCAAATGTTTTGTCCTCATAGACCTGAAAATCAGAAAGGTCAACCATCAGGACATCGGACAGATGAACCTTTATCTCAACTACTTCAAACGTGAAGAAAATGTGGCTGATGATAATGCCCCCATCGGGATCATCTTGGCCGCGGATAAAGATGAAATCTTGGTGGAATATGCCACCGGTTCTATTTCCAACCAGCTTTTTGTCTCCCAGTATCAGCTCTACCTGCCAGATAAAAAATTGCTGGAGGAAAAACTGCGGCATTTCCTTGCTCGAAGCCACTCCGATCTTCAGGTTCAAGGTGAAAAATCCCAATCCTCCGGGAAATTCCGTGAGCAAAATATCATATGATCTTAAGATCAACGATAAAAAATTCATCAACGGAGTTACTGACAAATACCTGTGTATTGATGCAGCCGGTTCCAATGTGCTGGAATTGCCGGTGACTTTCAATTATCTTGATCTTTTTGAAACCATGATGGATTTTATAAAAACCGACTCGGTAGCTTATGACCTGACCGGATCAATTGCAGCAGGCCCTTTTGTATTGCCTTACCAGACTGACGGAAAATTTAATATTCCAAATCTGCCGAAAGTTTCTCTTGATCAGGTGGAAATTTCAAAACTTTTTCTGGCAGGCGCATCATCATTAGTGTTCAACCTGCAAATCGATAACGCCAACCAGTTTGACGTAAATATCAAAGCTTTCGACTATGGTATCAAACTTGGAGGCAGCCAGTTAGCTATTCAAAATATCAACAGAAATTAGCCGGTGGTAGTTGAGTTTTCTTTATATAACGTTTCAACTTCACTGATAATTTTTTTGGCTCCAGCTACGGTTTTTGATGCTAAATTCTTAGGCTTCTCACGAAGGTTATCGTAATAATCGGCTTGTTTTCTATTATCTTGAACCATTTGTAACTGATTTGCTATTGTTCTTTTTGATTTATTCCCACTATTTCTGAGATATTGTTTAATTTTATAGTGGCAATCCCCACCATCAAATTTTTCACCATCTGTATCTCTTATATAAACACAAACGATACCATAAGCTGCATAATATGCCCTGCTGACTGCTGCACGATAACATGCTTCTTTATCAGGAAATTTTTCTGAGTTGTTGTACAAATGTTGAGCTAATTCCAAATATTTTTCCCACTTAAAACCCATTATTCTCCCACCATTTCGATGTTAAAGTGTAAAACATCGCTTTTCAAATCATAGTCTTGATCTATGAACCACTTTTCAAAAGCGCTGTATTTTTCTATACCTTCATCTATATCACCGTACCATTGAATCCAGGCAACTAATTCATCTTCATAACCAGGTTCAGGCATTACTTCTAAAATTATATTTAAAGGTGTTCCAAATACTTTGTTCAATCCTGGGGCAAAGAGGTTACATATTTCTAACACATTTGGGTTCTTACGCATAAATTTAAAAAACGATTTTAGGTCGTTTCTTAAATATAAAGGACGATACATCAAAGAATGGTCTTCTTTTGCAATCTTTTTCCATTCTTTTGTGTATCTTGCAAATTTATCTTGTTCGTTAAATATACATGTCATTGAAATAACTATATCAATGCTTGAAAGGTTTAATGAATCTTTATTGTATGCTTGAAAAGCGTAGTTATAAGCATCATCATATAAGTTGAGGGATTTGAGCGCTTGAACATAATTTATTATATGTTCAATACGTTGACCTGATTGTTGTATTGCTGTTTTGTGACAACTATGCATTACATTAACATCGCCCTCAAGGCAAGCAATCATACCAAGAAGTTCAAAGCCTTTAGCTATATCAACATTATCTTTAATTTGATTCGCTTTTTTTTTTAATCGTTTCAAATCCAGAGGTACAAAATCGCCCGTGGTTGTATATTTATTAATCGTATCCAATATGATGTTATATTCTGATGCAGGCTGTGCAACGGGTATCATAATTTTTTCTCCAAAGTTAACTGTATAAACGCATATATCGATATATCATCCTTCCCAAGTTGTCAAATCATACATTCATGACACATCCAGCTTTTTCAAAACCTGCCGATTTTTGAGATCATACCAACTTTGAACCCCCTGATTTTATTGACTCGTGAGTTTTCGACCTTTTCTTTAAAGCCATCTCTTGTCATCTGTCCATACGATCTTGTATTTCTTCATATATTCAATGGTGTTTTTATGGAAACCGTTGATGGAAAAAACAAATAACACGGCCTTTTCTATATCTTCAAGTTCCATCAGTTTTTCGGCTTTTTTCATAAAAGCCTTTGCTTCTTTTATGCTGAATTTCGCTTTTCGGTTTTTTACCTCTCCAATGAGCGAATAATTGCTTTTCTTTGCTCTGGCAAAAATATCGATCTGAAGATCTCTCTTATAAACCGGGGAAGCTGCGTAAGACCATACGCTTTCATATTCCGCAAATTCAAATTTTTCCGGCAGGTGTCCGTTGAGCATGCCTTTGAAACGAGTCTGGTTTGCGTAAGCTCTGTATTTGAGGTTATCAATGATCAGATATTCGGAAAATTTCCCTTTGAAATGACTGTATTCACCCAGTAACTTCTGGTTGTCTTTTTGCAGTTGTTCAGCCAGTTTTCTGTATTCATCTGTCAGGTCTTTTGGATCAAAGGCTTCGATTTCATCGGCATACATACCCCGGAATACCTTGTCGAAAATGTTGTCCCTAACACCCTGGTAATAAAAATTGCTTCTTCCCGGCTCGATAATATCCGCATGAACCAGAATTTTCAGCTTTTTCTCAAGCTCCGAATCGGTCATTTCAAGGCTCAGTTCATTTTTAAGCTCTTCCCGGCTGACCTCCCTTTTCCTGAACTTTGACAGATATAATACGATTTTTTTCGCGTTAACATCGTTTGATTCATCCATAGCCCTGCCTGCGTACTCCATCCATGTGCCTTTGATTCCGCCCTCTCTGTGAAGGGTTTCAAATTCCAGAGTTTCAAGCAGGCCTTTTTTTGTCGTGAAATCTTTTCCCTGATATTGGGAACGGAACATTGAAGCGATATAAAACGGGTTTCCTTCTGTGAGTCCGGCCATCAGGCGCATGGTTGTTTCTGTCACTGGAATATCTTCAAGGTATGAATATTTCAAAATCATTTCAACAGCTTCTTCTTCGGGGATATTTTGAAGATAGTGAAACAGAAATCTTCCGGGAAGCATCCTGTTCAGGTCACGAACAAGCCAGCCCACCCAACTGCCGGATACAAGCAAAGGAGCGGTTTTATATTCACAGGTGTGCAGATAGCTTCCAGCAAGGTTGCCAATACGATGTTTACAAAGTTTATCTCTGAAAATATATTGGTTGATGAACTGGAACTCATCTATCATCTGAACGACATGCATATTGTAGTGAGCGGCAACCATTCGCGGAGCGTTTATTATTGTATCCCACAGAATATCTATTTTTTCTTCATTATGCAGCATCATGATTTTCTTCAATGCCGATTCCAGATATTCAAAGCCCTCTTTTCTGGCAGTTTCCAGGGCATCCTGATAACTCCCAAGCTGTACAAAATCCAGGTATTCCGGTTTTTGAGTTATGAATGCAATAAACTGATAAAAAAAAGTGCGAAAGAATTCCTCACAGAAGCTTCCGAGCCATATATCTGTTTCTTTTATCTCAAAATAAAAAGGAATTACATCGTCATTTTTATTGAAAACAATATTGTATAATCGTTGCATCAGAGCTGATTTACCGGTTTTCCTGCGAGAAAGAATTGCTGTACTCTGGGAAATATCTCTTTTAATTCTGTCAATCCAGTTGAGCAGATATGTCATTTCTTTTTTCCGGCCTGTGAACAGTTCGGGGTTTCCTATTTTTTCTTTAAAATATGTTTTCATTTTTGTTGTCCATTGCTTGACAGACCATTGTATTCAAAGTTATGTATCCGAAGCTATGTGATACATAACGTAAGTACCTAACCAATATTTTTTTAACATTTCTAAAGGAGTGGCCATGATCATTGTTCACGAACATATGCACGCATGAAAATCGGAAAAAGTCGAGAACGTAAAATCAGCAACTTACATTGATTTACATAGGAGTGCAAAAATAGAGCGTAGCGGTTTTTTGCTTACTTATATTTGCGAAAAACCGCTGCGCTCTATTTCCGCACTCCATTGTAGTGGCATCAGAAAAGGTTACAAAACTTTTGTACAGGTACTTTTTTTACAGATCTCAATAAACGCTATGAAACACGGAAAGGCAAAAAAATGATAGAGACTATTGAATACAGGCCAATCGGTCTGGTTCACTCCCCATTTAAAACTCCTGAAGGAACGCCGATCCAGCCCCCTGCGGCTGCCGGGATACGGGCAGAGGTTGAAATAATGCCCGAATTTGTTGAAGCTCTTAAAGACCTGGAGGGCTTTTCTCACATCATTCTGCTGTACCATTTCCACCGGGCAGGAGCCTTCAAGCCGGTGGTCAAGCCTTTTTTAGACGATTCCGCACATGGTCTGTTCGCGACACGAGCGCCTGCCCGGCCCAATCCAATAGGGCTTTCAGTTGTGCGCCTTGTAAGTGTGGATAAAAACCGGCTTATCATAGAAGATGCAGACATAGTTGACAACTCTCCTGTCCTCGATATCAAGCCTTATGCGCCTGTATTCGATGTTCGAGAAGAATCCGTGAAAACTGGCTGGCTGGAAACCGGTGCTGGCTGGAACGAAAAAACCAGAGATGACGGCAGGTTTGCCAGATAGCTGCAAAAAAATTATCGTAAGCTTTGTGGCTTTCAGATTTTTTTGACAGATTTTTGTTTAAATTTTCAAGTCTTGCCGACTCCTTTCTTGAATTTTTCCTCCAGTTCAGCAAAAAGATCCTTTTGTTTCTGCTCCTGGGTGGCTCGAAATTCTTCAACCTTTTTTTCGATTTCTTCCCGGTTATCTCTAAATTTTGCGATCTCCTGCTCCAGGGTATCCGCTTTTTCATCAGGATCGATTTCTTCGATTGCAAGATGATTCACGATATAAATACGTGTGCCGTAATTTCCTGTCATGATCTTGACAATATCCATGTCACGTAGCTGGTTTACGACTCGATATCCCTGTTCCACAGAAAGATTGAGCAGATCGCAGATCGCTTCGACAGAAGGCCCTGTCCGGTTTTTGTGTTCGAGTACCCGAATTGCTGCTACTATCAGGTGCGCCTGTGAATAAAAGTCATTGTCCGGCATGATGTTTTTCACTATTCGTTAAATGTTAAAATTAAAAAATATTCCCATGACCTTATAAAAAAACGGGCGGACTTTGTCTGCTTGACAATATCATCCAAATATGGATAAGTAACACCTTTTTAAGATATCGACAACCATAATCAATTCGGGAGACTGAAGATGACTGAAATAACTGATGTAAAGGCAAGAGAAATACTTGATTCAAGAGGAAATCCCACGGTTGAAGCTGAGGTAGCTCTGGCATGTGGAGCTGTCGGAAGAGCAGCGGTTCCGTCAGGCGCTTCCACCGGACAGAGAGAAGCTCTCGAACTACGGGATAAGGATGAAAACCGCTATGGAGGTAAGGGTGTTTTAAAAGCGGTGGACAATATAAACCATAAAATCGCGCCCAAGATAATCGGCACGGATGCGATTGACCAGGCCGGCCTGGATAACCGCATGATAGAACTTGACGGCACGCCCAACAAAGAAAGGCTGGGAGCCAACGCTATCCTCGGAGTATCTATGGCAGCAGCCAGGGCAGCAGCACTTGCTCACGGCCTTTCCCTGTATCAATATATAGGGGGGATAAACGCGCGATACCTTCCCCTTCCCATGATGAATATAGTAAATGGCGGCGCTCATGCTGCTAATAATCTCGATATACAGGAATTCATGATCATTCCCGTCGGAGCTGACAATATCGGCAAAGCAGTCCGTATGGGTGCTGAAATTTTTCATTCTCTGAAAAAACTTTTAAAAGCCAAGGGTCTGAGTACAGCAGTTGGCGATGAAGGCGGATTTGCTCCTGATCTTTCATCCAACGAAGAAGCCATATCCTTTATCATGCAGGCAATTGAAGCTGCTGGATACATCCCTGGAAAAGAGATTGGTATTGCCCTGGATGCCGCAGCCAGCGAGTTCTACGAAGATGGAAAATATGTACTCAAATCGGAAAACCGCAGCCTGAATGCAAAAGAGATGATCGCGTATTATGAAAATCTGGTGCAGAATTATCCGGTATTTTCTATAGAAGACGGCCTGGCAGAACAGGACTGGCAGGGCTGGGAAGAGATGACCGACCAGCTCGGTGCATCGGTTCAAATAGTGGGCGATGACATATTTGTCACAAATCCGGAAATTTTTGCCAGAGGAATTGAACAGGGAATAGGCAATTCCATCCTGATAAAGCTCAATCAGATAGGCACGGTAACGGAAACCTTAGATGCTATTGAGATGGCCAAACAGGAAGGATATACAACCGTAATTTCCCACAGATCAGGCGAAACCGAAGATACTTTCATTTCCGACCTGGTGGTGGGTGTAAACGGTGGACAGATCAAGACCGGGTCATTGTCGAGAAGCGATAGAATCGCAAAATACAATCAATTGATCAGAATCGAAGAGGAATTAGGTGCGGCTGCCTGTTTTTCAAACCATATTTTCTTAACAGAACCTGATAAATAATTAAATACGTTCCAGTATCCCTGCCGGAAAACCTCATGAAGCAAAAAAATCATGAAAAGGTTTTCCGGCATTTTGTTTTCCGCTTTTTATCACCCATTTTTTATTACCGGTTTTTTGAACAATGAACAAGAATCGAAGTTTTCAAAAAAAATTATCAGTGTGGCTGTTATGCCTTGTATCAGGTTTTTGCATTTTTACACATTCTGCCATCGCCTACACCCCTGACTCTTCCGAGATTCTCCAACTGATGGTCGAGCAGATCGGCAAATCAGAAGGGTTGCGCGTAATGAGCCATGTGTATTTCTACCCGGCTGACCAGTCTGATTCGGCTGCCCCGAATAATGATCATATGGCAGAAGGCCCTTTTGATCAAACCGCGATATACCGATTCTGTAATCGGTTCCGTTCACAGATTACAGGCCCGCTGTATGAAAGAATCCATGTCCATGTATCCGGCAGAACAACCACTGCTGTTGACGGCAGGATTGTTTTTCCTGCTGAAACCACATTCGATCTTTACAAAGAGCCTTTGCTCTATCGTGATGCAGAAGATTTTGAAAAAAGGCTTAAAAATCTTGGAGTAGATATTTCTGTCACAAGCCTTGGCCGTTTTACCAGAAGACAGGTGCTGATAATCGGTGCACAATATCCTGATGAAGTTCCTGCTCAGTTATGGGTCGATAAAAAAACTTTCCTGCCCGTTCGATGGATGATTGGCTCTGACTTTTCTTTTGATGGAAAAAAAGAAGGCAGGGAAAAAAGCGGTTTTCTTTTAAAAAAGAATTTTCTCGATATCCGTTTCAGCCAGTGGAAAAAAATTGGTGATATCCTATATCCGAAAAAAATCGATTTTTTTCAGAACAAAATTCTTGTACGTCGTATGGAGGCCAGAGAGGCAACAGCCAATCCGGATTTACCTGATCATTTTTTCGATATCAGCCATCTTCCGACAGGAATAGAAGACAGGAAACAACCCGGCAATACAGAAGTTCAGACCGAGATTGACGAGGTCGAGGCGATTATCGAAGAGTTTCGGAAAATGTACGAGCCATTCTAAAATACTGGCTAAGGGAACGCCAAAGAAATAATATTCCCAATTATCGACAGAACCTGCCTTACCATCGGGTATTTTATTAATTGGAAAATCCTTAAATAATTGACATAACAAAAAAATAAAGAGGTGTAACCATGTCCAACACGTCCAAATATATTTTTGTAACAGGCGGTGTGCTTTCCTCCCTCGGTAAAGGGCTTGCTTCGGCTGCGATAGGCGCTCTCCTGGAAAGCCGGGGCTTGAGAGTGACAATCCAGAAACTCGATCCTTATATTAACGTCGATCCTGGTACGATGAACCCATTTCAGCACGGAGAAGTTTTCGTGACCGACGATGGGTCCGAAGCCGACCTGGATCTGGGCCATTATGAACGATTCATCAGTTCCCCTATGGGTCGGAATAACAATTTCACTACCGGCAAGATCTATGATTCGGTGATTTCAAAAGAACGGCGGGGCGAATACTTAGGCGGTACTGTTCAGGTCATTCCCCATATCACTGACGAGATCAAAGACAGCATCCGCCTGGCATCCGAAGGTGTGGATATCGTGATTGTGGAAATAGGCGGTACTATCGGAGATATCGAAAGTCTTCCCTTTCTGGAAGCCATACGCCAGTTCAAGGCAGATGTGGGAAAGGAAAACGCTATTTATATCCACCTCACCCTGGTTCCCTATATTTCGACTGCCGGAGAGGTCAAAACCAAACCGACCCAGCACAGCGTGAAGGAACTCAGAAGCATAGGTATCCAGCCGGATATCCTTTTGTGCCGTACCCAGATGCCTCTTTCCGATTCGATAAAATCAAAGATAGCACTTTTCTGCGATGTGGAAAAAGATGCGGTAATCACTGCCAAAGACGTGGAATGCATATACGAAGTTCCTTTATGGTTCCACAGGGAAGGACTCGACTCTAAGATCGAAAAACTTTTAAATATCTGGAAGGGAGCTCCAAAGCTTGCAGCCTGGAAAGATTTGATCGAGCGGATAAAATCACCCGCCCATGAAGTTTCCATCGCTATAGTAGGCAAATACACGAACTTGACCGACTCATATAAAAGCTTGAATGAGGCTCTGCATCATGGGGGCGTTTCAAACGGTTGCAAGGTAAATTTATTGTATGTGGATTCGGAAACCATAGATGCCGATAATTGCAAAAAATTGCTGGAAGGCGCTGACGGTATTCTAGTTCCGGGCGGATTCGGTCCCAGAGGAATTGAGGGTAAAATTCGAGCAGCAAAATACGCCAGAGAAAACAAAATGCCATATTTTGGCATCTGCCTTGGAATGCATATAGCGGTAATCGAATACGCACGCCATGTTGCAGGTATTACAAAAGCCCACGGAACAGAATTCGATGAAAACACGCCCGATCCTATAATCTATCTGATGACCGAATGGTACGACGAACGAAGCGATACTGTCCAGAAAAGGGACAGTCAGTCTGACAAAGGCGGCACAATGCGTTTAGGAGCTTATTCATGCAGGCTCGAACCTGACACAATAGCGCATAATGCCTACAAAGAAGAAAATATCTTTGAACGGCATCGACACCGCTATGAATTCAACAACGACTACAAAAAACCCCTGGAAGAAAATGGAATGCGAATAAGCGGAACCTCGCCCTCCGGCGAACTTGTGGAAATCGTCGAGGTTAGCGATCACCCCTGGTTTCTTGGCTGCCAGTTTCATCCGGAATTCAAGTCAAGCCCCATGAAACCGCATCCGCTTTTTGCCAGTTTTATAAAGGCGGCTTTTGAGTATTCGGAGAAAAATGAGGGCGAGTGAGTCACTTGGAAAAGCTAAGTGACTGTACAAAAGTTTTACCACTTTGCAAGGTGGGCATGTTTTTTTATGCCCACCTTGAGCGGTGGGCAACACTCCATTTATGCCCCCACCTCACTTGCCTCTATAAGTTATTGGGGCAGGAATCCCTCTTACCAAAATTTGCAGATCCTTTGAGAGGTTCCACTCATTCCCCCCTCATATATTTTGCAAATTTTATTTTTTTTCAATCAATTATTGTGATCAGGCACATCAGATACACCTAAAAAAACTAAAATATTGTTCAAATCATCAGGGAGTCCTCTTATTTTAAGAATTCTTGCCAAGTTATCTTTTGCATTATCAATATCAATATTTATCTGCTTACCACATGTTCGATTCGTTTCATCTTTGATTGCTTTATTGAAATGATAAAAAAAATATTTGCCACTAATATGTTTGTGGATATAGAAACTATCCTTCTCCATATATTTTCGATAATAATCGTACCAACGTTTAACCGCAGTACGTTTTTCTACTTCGTATTCTTTAATAAGAAGTTTTGACAATATTTTTGTAACAACTATTTTTTTATCACAAGGCGTACTTCTGTTTAAAAATTTATTCCTATAATCAAGTAAGGTTCGATTCCCTGCTGCTACAATTATTAATTTCATTAAAATATTATTTATTATTCCACTGATATCTATACCTAAGATGCCTTTTAATTTTTTATTCGAACTTGATTTTCCTCTAATATACTCTAACAAAATACCCTTTTCTATGAAATAGTTTTCCAACGTATAACGATCTCTGAAAATATAGAGTTTGTTCTTATATTTTGGTTCGTTAAGTTCTGTATCTAATTCATGATCTGTTTTAAAATCTCTATCAATTATACCGAAAAATCTGGTTTCGTTAAGATGTCTATATGTTTTTTCTAAATATTCTTTTACTTTATCGCATCCTCCGCCTGATTGACCTACTGCACTTGTATCAATGAAAGCGACTTCTTCAAGTTCTTCATGGAATAAAATTTCAAAAATAACTTTATCATCGTAACCTTCTATGAATACAACTTTTTTTCTTCCAGCAATATCAATATCATTTCTGATATCTTGATTGTCAATAAATGAAAATCTGCCACCTCCTATAGATTGGGAAAATACTGTCACATTATCACCTCAGTCAATCGAATAATAGACTCTTCTTTAAAAGCTTTCCATATATTAACAGAATGTGAAGAAATTATTATTTGGCATTTCTTTTCTTTTTGTAACTGGATTATAATTCTCATTATTTTCTCTTGAAATTCAGGATGTAAACTCTGATCAATTTCATCAATCATCATCACTGCGTTTTTTGAAGCGTTCAAATATAATTGGATGGCTATGATAAGCAGACTTTCTTCGCCAGAACTGAGTAACTCCAAACCATGTTCATAGCCTTTATCAGTTTTTATTATTACCATAAAGTCAGGTCTATAAATCCCCTCAATCTTTTTCCCAATTAATACGTTTTTATTTACCCATTCAGTTAAGGATCTAAACTCTTCATTGTAAGCATAATCATAAAAAATCAAGAGCTTTTTCAAATCGTCATTTTGAGGATTATATCTGTAAACTATTTGATATTTTGAGTCATCTTTTGGAATAGAGCTATAACGAATATCCTGTATTTCTCTGTCATGTGCGTTAAAAAGATAAAAATGAGGTAGTTCACAACTCGTACTCTGATCCAATTCTTTATATATATTCTTTTCAATATTTTTTAGAAGACTCTCAAACAATTCGAAATTTTTTTTAATAATTTTTTGTGGTATTACTTCTTTATCTAAAAAAAAGCCTTTTAAATCATCTAACTCAATATTTATACGACCATCTTTTTTATCTACTGGTTCTTTAACAAAAAAATCCTCAAATTTTTGAATTATTGATTTGATTTCATTATTAATGATAATGAAAGATTGGGGATAATTATTATTATCTTGAACATGTTTTTCATCACCAAACACTAATGATAATATTTTATTATTTATTAAAATATCAAGTTGTGCAAATTCTGTTCTTATGAGAATGTTAGGTTTTAACCTATCAAAAAAAATATTATTTATTGATAATTGGGGATTTAAAAAAGATGCCAAAGCAATAATCAGCTCCATAATTGTTGTTTTACCTGATCCGTTAACACCCGATAGACATATCAATTTTTGTGGTTTATCATCTACTGTAAAATCAATTGATATATTTGATAACACTCCACAATTTAGTGCAAATATTTTTAAAATTCTCATGGTTACACCTTTTGATTATTATATATACTTTGATTATGTTTATTACCACCCACTTCTTA
Source organism: Desulfobacterales bacterium HSG16 (assembly GCA_030377965.1). Lineage (GTDB taxonomy): Bacteria > Desulfobacterota > Desulfobacteria > Desulfobacterales > HSG16 > JAUCGE01. The sequence continues at coordinate 100,042 of JAUCGE010000002.1, read as the reverse complement.
GTTGAGCGGCATTATGTTGCCAGTTGTGAACTTCAAGAAATAATATACCCAATTATCGACGGAATCCTGCCGAAAGATGGCGGGGACGGAATCCCGCCTACCATATCGGGTCTTTTATTTACTAGGAAACCCCTTATTTAAGAGCCTGGCAAGTCCTGCCAAATGTTTAGACTTTTGACAGGACTTGCCATGTTATAAGAATCGCCGCCGTATAAATTTGTTTGTAGCTATATTTCTTGATTTTATGCGACTAATCTATCTCTTTTTGCCACACCAGGTTCGCCTCAAGGCGCAACCCTGTCAAGGATTTTCCCAGAACCATCCAAAATAAAGATAATAAACTCACCCTCAGCAGCATATTTTGTAAGATCCTCAAAAATGATAGCCTGAATTTCGTAATCACGGGTTTTATCCAGAACCAGCCTGTGATAACATTTCTGAGCGTCTTCCTTTTCCATAAACACAGGAACAAAATCGACTTCTTCTTTGGGGGAAGACTGGCCTAGCAGCTGCTCGCTTCTGACCCCTGGATTTTGAACCACTACCCACACCCAGTCGCTTGGTTTAATTTGTTTTTTCATTCTTTTTTCCTTTCTAATGTCCATCCAGAGATGAGAGAATTTGTTCAAGTTCAAGGAAGTCTTCAAATTTCAACCGGAGGAATACATTAAGTATTTTTAGGATTGAAATTTACAGCCTGACGCAGAAATCGGACAAATTAACCATTTCCAGTTACTCATGGTTATCCTGAAACTGCATCTGATACAGTTTGAAATATTCACCCTTCTTTGCCAGCAGATCTTCATGTTTTCCCTGTTCTTTTATCTGCCCATCGACTATCACCGTGATTCTGTGGGCATAGCCGATAGTCGAAAGCCTGTGAGCTATCACGAAAGTGGTTCTTCCCTTCATCAGGTTTCCCAGAGCTTTTTGAACCAGCATTTCAGACTCGGTATCCAGAGATGATGTGGCTTCATCCAGGATTAAGATGGGAGCATCTTTCAATAAGGCCCTGGCAATACAGATTCTTTGTTTCTCGCCGCCTGAAAGACGGCTGCCCAGCTCGCCTATTTTCGTATCGAATTTTTTCGGCATATTTTGTATGAAGTCATAAGCATAAGCTGCCTTTGCAGCAGCTTTGACTTCGTCCATTGAAGCGTCTGGCCGCCCATAGGCTATGTTGTTTCTGATGCTGTTGTTGAACAAAATAGTATCCTGGGTGACAATCGCTATCTGGTGTCTCAATGATTCAATCGAAATATCCCGGATATCCGTGCCGTCAATCAGAATTTTGCCTTCTGTAACATCGTAAAACCTGGGGATAAGATTTACCAGAGATGTCTTTCCGCCCCCGCTCATACCAACCAGAGCGAGAATCTCTCCGGGGGCCACATCAAGGTCGATATGGTTCAATGCTCTGCTTCCTCCGTAATCAAGACATACGCTTTCGAAAGTTACTCTGTGGGATTTTTTCTCCATGATTACAGGATCATTTCTGTCATTGATCTCGGTCTCACGCTCAATGATATCGAAAACTCTGTCCGTCGCTGCAAGGCCCTGCTGAATAGAGTTGTTAAGATCGCTCAGTTTTTTGACCGGATCATAGAGCATAATGACAGCTGCCATGAAAGAAAAGAAGGTTCCAGCAGTTGATGTGCCGTTTATAACTCTGGAGCCGCCATACCATATTATAAATGCAATCCCAACGCCTCCAAGAAATTCCATGACCGGCGAAGACAGAGATTTTGCAACCGTGGCCCTCATCTCAAGTCGGAACAGATCCTTGGTTTTTTTGGCAAACCGCTTTTTTTCATATTCTTCCATACCGAAAGCCTTTACAATCCTGTTGCCCACAAAAGTTTCGTGTAAAAAAGAGCTTAATTCGGCCATTGATTCCTGGCATCCGGTACTCACTTTCCTGACTCTTCTTCCAAACTGCACGACGGGAAAAAATGCCACAGGCAGAACGATCATAGCATACAATGCCATTTCCCAGTCTCTCCAGAATATAACGATGGTCAGGCCCACGAGGGTAAAACAATCTCTTAACGAGGCTGTAACAGCGGTCGAGACCATAGCCTTTATAATATTGACATCGTTTGTAATTCTGGACATCAGAACCCCGGTCTTTTCCTCCATGAAAAAGGCTACTGGAAGATCTTGTATTTTATCATACAGCATATTCCGCAGCTTTCGGATTATGCTCTCACCAACATAGTTCATGAGATAGTTCTGTCCGTAATAGCCGACACCGCGCAAAAAATATATCAGGATCACAATTATGGGAATCATCTTGAGCATTAAGAGATCCTGTTTGAAAAAAATATCGTCTAACACCGGCTTGACTAAAAAAGCGGTTGCAGATGTCGATATGGCTATCACCAGCATACATCCCATAGCAGCGAAGAGCCTTGCCCAGTTATCCTGGATCAGTGACAACACTTTTTTATGTCGCGAGTTCATAGTAAATAAAGATTTCATTATTAAAAAACCACTCCTTTTATCAAAAAAGAAAAATCAGACATTTTTGCTCAAATTTTTACTTTGTACACGTACAAGTTTTAAGATAATTCTTTCTTAAAGATTTCCAAATAAATAATTTATCTGGCGTAAGTCAGAACTCATAAGGGATTTCCAAATAAATAAAATACCCGATATGGTAGGGAGGGGTTCCGTCCCCGCCATCTTTCGACAGGATTCCGTCGATAATTGGGTATTTTATTTACCGCCCATATGAAATTTATGCAGCATATCAATGGCAATATCTGCAACTTTTGAAGATGCCCCTGACCCTCCGAGCCGGTTTCTTATACCTGACAACTGCCTTTTCATTATATTGAGCCGACCTGGTGTATCTATTATATTCAATACCGTCTGAGCGATATTTTCGCCGGAAGCCTCATCCTGAATAAGTTCAGGTGCGATTCTGGCTTCTGCTATCAGGTTTACGAGGCTGATATGATCAACTCTTATCATCAGTCTGCCAATCAGATAACTCAAAAAAGAGACCTTATAAATAACGACCATAGGAGTTTTGTAAATTGCAGATTGAAGCGTGACAGTACCTGAAGCGGCTATGACCAGAGCGCTTTGTTCAAAAATTTCTTCCACGCCCTTTTCCCAGAAATCTATTTTTGCGCTGATACCTGCTTGTTCTGCAACCTCTTTCACAAGTCGATTTTCAACCGACGGGGCTACTGAAACCAGAAAGCGGATTTCAGGATGTTTTTTTCCTATGATATTGGCAGCCCTGATCATGTCCGGCAAAAGGCTTGTGACCTCCCTGTCTCTGGAACCTGGCAGCAGGCCAATGGTAAGCGGATTGTCTGAGTTTTCATTATCTGGCCGGATGGAAGAACCTGATCCGTTTGAGCCAGGATCAATATGGCAGATATGGCCGGAATCAAGAAGAGGGTGGCCCACGAACGTGGCAGGTACATTGTGCTTTCTATAAAATTTTTCTTCAAAAGGGAGGATCACTGCCACATGATCGACCAGGTTTCCAATTTTTTTTACTCTTCCCGGACGCCATGCCCATATCTGGGGGCTGATATAATATAAAACAGGTATATCGAGTTTTTTTGCATGTTCTGCAACCCTGAGATTGAAATCAGGAAAATCGATCAGAATGAGCAGATCCGGCCTGATTTTTTTAAGAAGTTCTCTGGCCAGGGCCATGCCATTTAAGATATGAGGAATTTTCGGCACAATCTCTGTAATGCCAACAACCGAAATCAGGGATGAATCCATCAGAACATTCACGCCTGTGTTTTTCAAAGCCTGTCCCCCGATGCCGAAAAAAACCATTTTTTTTCTTTTATTCCACATGGCCCGGACAAGCTTTGCTCCATGCATATCCCCGGAAGCTTCTCCGGCAATGATCATGACCGACTTCACATCATCTGATGATCCCATATTTTTTCTCTTTCCCAACCTGCCGAATGCTGTTTCATTTTATTTTATAAAACTTTTGTACAGGTATTTATCAAAAATGATATTCGGCAACTGGAGCCTCCGAAGGTGTCAGAAAATAGCCCGGCATCTTAATGCCCGGGTTCTTTATGCAAAAATTCCGAACGGTTAAAACTCCTGAATATGATTGCGATTTTTCTTGATCTGCTTCATAATACTCAGAGCTATTCTCAAGGCTTCCCTTCCCATCTGCCCTGTAACTTCTGGGGTATGTCTGTGAATTATCGAATGAACAAAAGAGCGCAGTTCATCATCCAGAGCGTCGCTTTTGGCAAAGTTCAATGACTGGATATCCATACCTGGTATGACAGCATCTTCTGCGCCTTCGCCCTTTTTGACTATAGTAATCTCATGAGTGGAAAAATCGACCGAAATGTATGCATCTTTTTGAAACATACGAATCTTGCGTTCGTCTTTCATGGAAATCCGGCTTGCAGTCACATTAGCCACGCACCCTGAAGCAAACTCCAGTCGGGCGTTTGCGATATCCACATGATCGGAAATAACGCTTACCCCTGCGGCATGAATACCAGTCAGTTCCGATTGGACGAAATTAGATATGATATCGATATCATGGATCATCAAATCAAGAACCACGCTCACATCAATACCCCGGCCTTTGAAAGTACTCAACCTGTGGGATTCGATGAACAATGGTTTTTTCACAATATTTCTTAATGGTACGACAGCGGAATTGAATCTTTCCAGATGGCCAACCTGAATGATCAGGCCCTTTGATTCTGCTTTTTCGATCAGGGCATCTGCCTCTTTCAAGGTGTTTGTAACAGGTTTTTCGATCAACACATCCACACCATGTTCCAGAAAAAAGCGGCTTACCTCAAAATGGGCGTTGGTAGGAACCACGACACTGACGGCATCAACCTTATCTTTCAGATCCCTGTAATCCGTATAGGCAGTCGTACTGCAATCTCTGGCTGTTTTCTGTGCACTGGCAAAACTGGTATCTGCGACACCGACAAGTTCCACTTCTTCCATACCAGCATATTTCTGAGCATGAAATTTGCCCAGGTAGCCGGTTCCTATCACTGCAATTCTTGGTTTGTTCATTTATTTCCTATCTGTTAGAGGATGCTGCTCTAGTGGAATTTCTAATGGAATTATTTCTCGATTCCCACGATGGATATTCTGGAAGAATCGGCCAGAGCGATCATACTCTCTTTATCGAATACAATCGTCCGGCCCGCTTCCAGGGCTAAAACCTTTGCTCCTGCTTTTTGCATGGTTTCAATTGTGCCGAGTCCCACAGATGGCATATCGAAACGAATATCCTGGTTAGGCTTACAGATTTTAACAACAACGGCCTGTCCTTCAGACAGTAAACCTCCACGGAGTATGGTGGCATCTGTTCCGTCAATGGCTTCCACAGCCATGACAGATCCCCCGGCAACGACAATACTTTGTCCTATATCGAGTTTGCCGATTTCTTTTGCCAGATCCCATCCCATATCGATATCGGCTGTTTCGTTCTTTGCTGGCTTTCGTTTTGTCCAGCATCCGGGATCGGCAAGAAGTTCGGGAAGCAGAAAGGTTGCGGATATGATCTTGATTCCCTCTTTTTCAAGATAATCGGCAAAAGCTCTTAATATGCCGTCATCATGAGTGCTTTTCATCCTGGCGAAGAGAGAAATAGCCGCAATATCTGGTCTTACATTCGTGAACATGCGGGTTTTTGTGATCCCGCCCATCATAACCGCTTCTTTGACATCATTTTTATGAAAAAAGCGAACCAGCTTCTTCAACTGTCCGAGATGGAGCCATTCCATTACCTCAACATGCTTTTTGAGTGCCGGATCAGCCTCTTTTACATATGCAGCTGCATATACGCCATATCCTTTTGATTTAGCTTTTTTTGAAAAAATCAGTGGAAACTGGCCATTGCCTGCAATTATACCTATTCGCTTCACGAATTATACCTTTTCTGATCGCCTCTGATAACACATAAACCGTGAGATATTTTTAAATTTTAGACATCCGAGGTCTAAACACAAACCTCGGAATATTCTTTCAGTCTACCTGGTGATACCGCGCTGTGATGATTTGATAAATTCAACGAATTCTACCACTTCTGGAATCTGTTCTACTTCCGCATTTACCCGTTCCAGAGCTTCGTTTATGGTCAGGCCGATCCTGAACATGATCCGATATGTCTTTTTCAAGCATGAAATGGGTTTTTCGGACATACCTCTTCGTCTCAGGCCAACACTGTTCAAGCCGTGGAGTTTAGCTCGATCTCCTGATGCAATTACAAAAGGAGGAATATCCTTGACCACTGCTGATTTTCCACCCACATAAGCATAATCGCCTACCCTGACGAACTGGTGAATAGCGACAAGTCCGCCCACTGTGACATTGTCTCCTATGGTTATATGGCCTGCAAGAGTGGCGTTATTGGCAAGTATCACTTCTCTGCCGGTCTTGCAGTCGTGAGCCATGTGGCAATAGGCCATGAGAAAATTACGCGGGCCTACCTCTGTCACTCCTCCGCCGAATGCAGTACCTCTGTTGATGGTCACGAATTCACGGATAATAGATTCCGCACCGATTTTAACATATGTCCGTTCCCCTTCAAACTTGATCGCCTGGGGTATGCAGCCAATAGCCGCAAACTGAAATATTCTGCATTTCGGACCTATAGTGACGAAAGGATCAATGGTCACATGGGGACCAATTTTAGTGCCTGATCCGATAACAACATTGTCACTGATAATCGAATACGCGCCGATCTCAACATTCGAATCAACTTCAGCACCCGGATCTATAATAGCTGTAGGATGTATCATATTCCTATATCTCCAAAAGTTGCCAGCAGCTGGGCTTCTGCAACACACTGGCCGTCGACGTTCGCTGTACCGGACATTTTTACGGCCTTAGAACGTATTTTTAATATTTTCACTTCAAACAGCAACTGATCTCCCGGAACTACTGGTTTTCTGAACCTGACCTTATCCATGCCCATGAAATAAATCGGCATACCCCGCCTTTCTATCGGCGCTGATTCGAGAACCAGAATTCCGCCTGCCTGCCCCATAGCCTCTATGATCATGACACCGGGCATAATCGGAATTCCGGGAAAATGGCCCTGAAAAAAAGGCTCGTTCATGGTTACATTTTTCAATGCCCTGATAGTTTCTCCAGATGTAAGTTCCATCACACGATCTATCAGGATAAATGGATATCTGTGAGGTAGAAAGGTCATGATATCCTTGATATCATAGCTTATGCTCATTTCTCCTCCATCCTGTCGAGACGTTTTTCAAGGGCAGCCAGTTTCTTTTTAAGTTCTGGAAGCCTTGGAAGGATTCTCTGCACTCTGAGCCACAGCCTGTGAGGCATATCAGGAGATCCTGATACCACCTGGTTTGCGGTTATGGATTTGGAAACCCCTGCCTGGGGACCGACGGTAACATTGTCGCCAATTTCTATATGCCCTGTAATACCGGCCTGACCAGCCAGTATAGCATGTTTCCCGATTGTAACGCTGCCAGCTATTCCTACCTGTGCCACAAGAACACTGTTTTCTCCCACAGTGACATTGTGTGCCACATGAACCAGGTTATCCGTTTTTACACCTTTTTTTATAAGTGTTTTCCCGAAGGTGGCCCGGTCTATTGTATTATTGGCCCCGATTTCCACATCGTCTTCGATCTCAACGATTCCCGTATGGGGAATTTTGACATACTCTTCTTTGTCGGGAGCGAATCCAAATCCGTCGCTGCCGATAACAGATCCTCCCTGGATTATGACCCGATTGCCGATAATACAGCCTTCAATGAGGGTGACATTCGGATAAAGTATGACATCGTCACCGATAACTACATTGTCCTCTATCACACAATTTGGGTGAATACACACCCTTTTGCCTGCTTTTACGTTATTTCCGATAAAGACAAAGGGGCCAAAACCAGGATTTTCCCCACATGAAAAATCCTCGCCGATATGGGCTTTTTCGCTGATACCTTCAAAAGGACGTTTTTGAGGATAAAACAGGGCCAGTACCCTGGCAAAAGCAGCCTGGGGATTGTCAACCTTGATGATGCAGGGAAACGATACTTCAAGACTGGTTTGAATTATAAGCGCTCCTGCCCGTGTCTCATCAAGTTTCTTTATAAAACGAGAATCTGCAGCAAAGCTGATTTCATCGTTTGAAGCACTTTCAAAAGGAGCGGCTCCCGAAAACTTTTTATCTTTATCCCCTGCAGCAACTACCCCGCCGACTGCCTGTGCTATCTGTTCGAGTGATAATTCCATTTATTTATTCTTTGCATATTCTGCGTTATAAGACTTGATTATATTGCTGGTGATATCTACGGAATCAGGAGCGTACAATACACCTGCATCTTCTATTATCAGAAGATAATTGCCTTTTTTGCCAATATTTTTAACTATCTGGAGTACATCTTTTTTAATTCTGTTCAACAGTCTGACTTCATATCGTTTGAAATCTTCCATGTATTTTTTTTCGTCAGACTTCAAATCTGTAATCATGTGACGGAGTTCCCGTTCTTTTTCTTCCTTTTTTTCACGGGACATGACCAGGACATCCCTGTCAAATTTTTCTTTTTTTGCCTTTATATCAGCGCCTTTTTTTTCCAGATCGCCTTTCATTTTTTTGCCCTTTTCGGTGATTTCAGCCTGGGCAGACTTTCCAGCACTCGATTCCTTGAGTATTCTTTGAAAATTAATGAGACCGATCTTTGCCACGCTCGCTGCGTACAAGGGTCCCATAAAAGCGAACAGTATCAGAAAAGATGTAATTCCAATTATTTTCAACTTTGCCATGATTTATTCCTCCATTAATGTTAAATAAACTGTATTGTATTGACGCTAAAACGCGCTTCCCATTGTAAATTCCCATCGACCGCTGCTGCCTTCTCCTTCTTTCGGATCAAGGATATATCCATTTTCTATCCTGATAGGTCCTATGGGAGAATACCATCTGAAACCGAAACCTGCACTTTCTCTCAGGTCATTGGTTTCAATTTTTTCCGAGTCATTGAAAACATTACCCTGGTCAAAAAAGATGACCCCCATAAGTCCTGCTTCTTTTATCAATGGGATCAAATATTCGACATTGAACTGCACAAACTTGTTTCCACCTATTTCATCTCCGTTTTCATCAAGTTCATGAATATCCCGCCAGTCGAATCCTCGCAGAGAACTCATACCTCCTAAGTAAAATCGTTCGTAATCAGGAAGTTTACCGTTAGAGTTTTCCTGTATATAACCCGTCTTGGCATGTAAAAAACCCACTGTTCCCCAGAACATGGGAATATATACACCGACTTCTCCCAGATACTTGGTAAAGGCAATATCACCGCCTATTCCCGCATATTGAACAGTAAGGCTGTGATCCATTCCTTCTGTAGGATTGAACAGCTTGTCCTTTGAGTCATAGTGAAGAGTAGTCGAGACACTGCTGGTTATATTCGTGCCTTCCATATCCTTGACCAGGCTGGATGCATCTGGTTCTACATTCTCGATATCGCCGATATCATAGGCATAGGACAGGTAAAGCCTGGTATAGTCGAATACCGGGTAGCCGAATCTTATAGCTCCTCCCTTGCTGTCTTTGTCGTAATCATCGTAATCCCGTTTCCAGTTATATAAGTCAAAACCTGCTGACAGAGGTAGATCGAACAGCCAGGGTTCGGTAAAACTCAATGTGAACCTGGTCGTCGACCCGCCCAGTTCAGCCTTCAATTGGAGAATATGACCTCTGCCAAAAAGATTTCGCTGAGTAATTGAAGCCATCACGAAGAAATCATCCACGCTGCTGTAGCCGCCGCCAAAAGAAAACATTCCAGTATTTTTCTCTGTGACTTCCAATTCTAAAATCATCAAATCATCCGCACTTCCCTTTATCGTATTGACCTTGACATCTTCGAAATAATCGAGCCTGTTCAAGTTACGAACCCCGCGCTTCAAGGCTTTCCCATCATAAAGTTCCCGCTCATATACCTTCAACTGCCGACGTATTACCTTGTCTCTGGTACGGGTGTTTCCCGTGATAAGAATTTTTTCAAAATATACCGGTTTTTTCTTGTTGATGACATATTTGATATTCACTTTGCCCGAATTATCTGGAACTGCAACTTCTTTTCTGTCGATCTTAGGGATAATGTCCGCATAGGCAAACCCTTTGTTCGAATAAAGATCAGTCAACAACAGAATATCTTTTCTGACTACTTCGCGGCTGTAAAATTCTTTTTTCGATATCTTAATTTCTTTCAAAAGGTCTTCTCTGGTAAATATTGGCTTTCCATCATCATAGTTGAGATCACCACTTATCTCGATATTACCGACCTTGTACCGCGACCCTTCGTTTACTCTTATCTTGATATATATCCAGTCATCCACGAATTTCACATCAGGCTCTGCAACACGAGCCTGTATAAATCCAGTATTGTGGTAAAAAGCAGCCAGCCTGCCTGCATCCTGATTCAGTACCTCTTTTTTCAATTCACCAGAAGAAGTCAGCCATGACCAGAATCCTTTTTCTGAGGTTTCCATCACTTTTTTCAATTGCTTTTCTGTATAGTACTTGTTTCCGGAAAAAGAGATTGTTTTTATTCTGACTTTTTTGCCTTCCTGAATTGAAAATTCCAGATCAGCCTGATTGTTATCCTTCTGGACAATCTCATAAGCTATTTTGACATTATGATAATTCTTTTCCTTGTATAACGCCTCTATTCGTTTGATATTACTTCTTATTTTATAGATATTGAGGATCGATCCAGTCTGGATGTCCATCTCCTCCTTGATTTCCTTCATTTCATATGCTTTGTTACCAAATATCTTGATCATTCGGACGGTCGGTTTTTCCGTAAGCCTGAAGATAATGGTTTTGCCGGCAGCACCTTCCTCTGACTCAATCCTGATATCATCGAAATAACCCATTGCATAGACTGCTTTGAGATCCGCAGACAGGCTTTTGGCAAGATAGACATCCCCCGGTACGGTCTTGATCACTCCCAGGACAGCGTCGGCTTCTATTCTCCTGTTGCCCTTGACCTGCACTCTGGCTACCCGTTCCAGCCTGAAAATTTTCATGCTGAAACTGCGGGCCAGTTTTTTTACGATTATGGGCAGATTTTCTATACTCTCTCCTTCCACGAAAAAAAGGGAAGGAGGGCCTGTGTCAAAAGCAGCCGCCATTTTCGCGTCCAGACTGAATTTTTTTCCCACATGGGTAAGACTTCCCCATATTACATAATCTGCTCCTGTCCGAACTCCTGCTTTGCGAAGCCCTTTTATGCCGCCCCGGATATTCTTCCAGGTAGCATTTTTCCTGGAGAGTTCTGTCAAGTTAGCCTGGATAATTTTTGCCCCGTCATTTTTCAAATGTTTTTCAATGACTCTGGGTATCTTGGTACTCATGTATCCCATAGATTTTTGAGAATGGATTTCAAAGGGCAGTACCACCACACTCTGAGTTTCAATTGCATACCCGGCAGTGGTGGTTACAAAGAGGAACAAAAACGGTAAAAGAAACCGTTTGACACATATCATGAAGCACACTGGACTCATTTTTTTTCACCATCCAATTTTATTTCGATTAATTTTCCGTCTGTCAGGGTGACTCTCCGCGACATGAAGTTCGCCAGTTCTTCGCTGTGCGTGACCACCACCAGGGCCATACCGAATTCGGTATTCAACTCCATCAATAAGTCATGTACCTGTTCCGAATTTTTTCTGTCAAGATTGCCGGTCGGCTCGTCTGCCAGAAGTACCTTCGGTTTCAATACAAGAGCCCGTGCAAGGGCTACCCGCTGCTGCTCACCACCTGAAAGATCTGTCACTCTGTGAGAAAGGCGTTCTTTCAATCCAACCCTGACTAAAATTTCTTCTGCAGCTTCAGAAGCCACTGTTTTGCTCATGCCCTTGACAAGTGCTGGCATCATACCGTTTTCAAGAGCACTGAACTCCGGCAGAAGATAATGAAACTGGAATACAAAACCTATAGACTCGTTGCGGAATCCGGCCAGTTTGCTATTATCAAACTTAAAGACATCCTGGCCCTCGAACAGAACATTACCGGAATCTGGCCTGTCAAGGGTTCCAAGAATATGAAGAAATGTCGATTTGCCAATACCTGATGCTCCGACTATTGCTATCGTTTCATTATGAACGATTTCAAAATTTGCATTATTCAGAATTTCGATACGAGCGCTGCCATTATCAAAGCTTTTGCACAGATCACAGATGGCTATAAACGGAGTAGCTGCCAAAGGTTTGTTTTCATCCATAGCGAAGAGCCTCCACCGGATTTATTGCAGATGCCCGCATAGCCGGATATAAAGTAGATAAAAAACATATCACAAGAGCACCGATTGAAATGGCAAGCACATCACCGGGAATTAAAGTTATTGGTAATTCTGTGATATAGTAAATATCTGCTGGAAGTTCCAGAAATTTCAGGTGGGGAATGACAAGGCACAAAAAACAACCGGCAAGAACTCCCCCTGTCGTACCCAGAGTACCTATGACCATCCCCTTGAACACAAAAATTTTTCCGATGCTCATTCTTGTCGTTCCCATTGCTTTGAGGATGGCTATATCCCGCTTTTTTTCCATGACGGTCATGATCAGAGCGCTGACAATATTAAATGCAGCTACCAGCACTATCATGGTCAGGATAACAGACATAGCCGTTTTTTCCAGTTTAAGAGCTGAAAACAGATTTTTGTTAATCTGCATCCAGTCTTTTGCCCAATAAGGATGACCGAGTCGGTTGATTACATCCTGCCCGATTTTCCTTGCATCAAAAATATCTCTGACCCGAACCTCAACGCCCGTAGCAGTATCACCCATTCTCAGAATTTTTTGTGCCTGCTCAATATGAATATAGGCTAAAGCAGAATCGAATTGATACATCCCTGTCGTAAATAGTGAAACCACGATAAATCGTTTCATGGACGGCATATGCCCCATAGGAGAGATCAATCCCCTCGGAGAAATGATATAAATCATGCTGCCCTCAATGACACCGAGGTTTCCGGCAAGATCTTTTCCCAGAATTATGCCGGGCGTATTATTATCTGGTGTATTATGAGCCGATGTATCCAATGAAGAAGGCTTTACAAGCTTTTTTAAAGCATCAGGAAGCAATTGCCTTGTGACATTTCCGGCAGTTGCAGGATTAATACCTGTTAACAAAGCACCAGAAAAACCGGACAAAGAACGAATCATCACCTGTGAATTTACAAAAGAAGATGCAGCAAGAACACCTTCTGTTTTTACAGCCTGTTTTTCTACCATTCGATAATCTGTAAAATTACCGCCATGACGCATTATTGTAAGATCGGAATTGACAGACATGACTCTTGCACGCAGATCAGATTCAAAACCGGTCATGACAGCTATGACCACTATCAGCGCCATGACACCTACTGCCACACCAGCAATGGAAAGGAAGGTAATCAGAGAAACAAAACCCTGTTTCTGTTTTGCTCTGAAATAACGTGTTCCTATGAATAATTCAAAAGACATCTGACTTTTCGCGCAAGGCCCCTTTCAGGATATCTGTTTGTCTTTCATGTGAGGGAAAAAAATAACTTCCCGGATAGATGGTGAATCAGTCAGAAGCATTGCCAGTCTGTCGATTCCGATTCCTTCACCCGCTGTCGGAGGCATCCCGAATTCCAGAGCCTCTATGTATGCCTCATCCATGCAATGGGCCTCTTCATCCCCTGCATCCCGGTCTTCCACCTGCTGCAAAAATCGCGATTTCTGATCATCCGGGTCATTCAGTTCTGAAAATCCATTGGCTATTTCCCGACCAGCAATGAACAATTCGAAACGTTCTGTCAGGTCCGGGTCATTATCGTTTTTTCTCGACAGAGGGGAAACTTCCACAGGATACCCTGTAATAAAGGTTGGCTGAATCAGTTCAGGTTCTACGAGAATGTCAAAAAGCTTTGTGATAATTTTCCCGATCCTGCCGGTTTTTTTCATCTTTATGCCTTTTTCTTCCGCGAATTTGATAAGTCCATCTCTGTCATTGAAAAGAGCTGGATCTACGCCTCCGATATCTTCCAGCGATTTCAAAAGAGGAATGACAGCCCATTCTTTTCCAAAATCTATGGTATTGCCCTGATAAGTAATGGTTGCAGAACCCGTGACAGCAGTAGCTACATAAACGAACATTTCCTTTGTGATTCTGATCAGGTCATCATATCTTGCATATGCCTGATAAAATTCAAGCATGGTAAATTCAGGGTTGTGTTGTGTGGATACGCCCTCGTTTCTGAAGTTTCTGTTGATTTCAAACACCCGCTCGAACCCGCCGACAACAAGGCGCTTCAAATAGAGTTCCGGTGCGATTCGAAGATACAGATCCATGCCCAGAGCATTGTGAAATGTTTTAAAAGGGGATGCTTCAGCCCCGCCTGCTATGGGCTGCATCATAGGAGTTTCGACTTCAAGATAATCTTTTTGGATCATAAACTCCCGAATTGCTTGAACCATCTTGCTCCTGCGTATGAAAATTTCTCTTGTCTCCTGATTCATGATCAGGTCAAGATATCTCTGGCGATACCTTTTTTCAGGATCTTTCAATCCATGAAATTTTTCAGGAAGGGGGCGTATGGCCTTGCACACGAGTCTAAGTTCTTCTGCAAGCAGTGTCCATTCACCTGTTTTGGTCTGAAATACAGGCCCGGTAATCCCGACAAAGTCACCAATATCGAGTTTTTTGAACATGGCATAAGTTTCACTGCCGACCTTACCTTGTTGAATATATGCCTGAATCTGTCCTGTCCGGTCACGAAAGCGGATAAATGAGGATTTTCCGAATTTATTAATAGCCATCATTCGTCCTGAAACAGAAAATACCGGCTTATCAGCTTCCAGGGTTTCCGGGGATGTTGATATGGTGTCGAGAATGTCACCTATGGAATGAGTGATATTGAAGTCGTTGGGAAACGTAGCGATTCCCGCATCTTTGAGATCATTCAGTTTTTGCCTGCGTTTTGCGATCAGATCGCTCGTTTTTTCCGTCATTTTATAAATTACCTGCTCAAAATAATAGTTTTATCCTGTTTGTAAGGATCGAGTTCAAATAAAAAGCCAAGCCTGATAAACTATTCAATTTGATCTGTCATGTCAAGATCAACTTCGTCAGTGATCATCCTTTATAATAATTGCGCGTTTTTTGCCTTTCTGTATTTTTTCTACAATCCTTATTCTTCGATGCTGCAAGATTATTGTTTCAATTTCAGAGTGAAAGTGGTTCCCCTTCCAACTTCACTTTCAACATCTATTCTGCATTGATATGCTTCGATTATCCTGTGAACAATGGACAGACCAAGCCCAGTACCGTAGCTTTTAGAAGTGATGAATGGATCGAAAATGCCCTGAATCAGATCATTGGGAATACCGCATCCGTTATCAGTGACCGTGATTATTACATACTCGTTTTTTAATGGATACATACTGATATGAATAATACCTTCGCCCTCAATAGCTTGAGCTGCATTAAGCAAAAGGTTAAAGAATATTTGTCTGAAATGATCGGAATCCATTTTCAGATTCACATTTGGAGTTATTTTTCTTACCACACGAATCTTGTTATATTGTTCGTTATTTTCGAACAATTCAAGAGCTTCTTCCAGGATTCTGCTTAAAGGAATTGTTTCGATCCTGGCTGCGGGCGGCCTTGCAAACATAAGAAAATCAGTGACCAGAACGTTCAGCCTGTCAGTTTCTCTCAAAATTATATTCATCAGACGATGATGATAAGAATCGCTGGGCAGGTCTTCTTTCATCATCTGTACTGAACCTCTCAAAGAAGCCAGCGGGTTTTTTATTTCATGAGCCAGGCCGGCTGCCATCTCACCAACTGCTGCCATTTTTTCCACCCTTTTAAGATGCACACCCATAGACCGGATCTCTTTTTTGCTTCTCCGATTCTGTTCTGCCAGAAAACCGCTTAAAAAGGCTACAGCAAAACAGGATATCATCATAATGATGATCTTGAACAGAACATAACTCCAGGGAAAATCAGGATTAACGAGGTTGCTCTTCATACCAAAAGGATGCAGAAACCCATAATATTCCAAATCGATCAGGATGCCGTACTGAATGCTGGACAAAGAAGCCACTACCATACAGCCTTTTCGATAAATCAGCATGCTGGAATAAATTATTACCACAATATAAAGGAATGAGAACAGGCTGGAAAAAATACCGGTAAGAATTATGATCAATGACACCACAACGGTATCGATACAAATCTGGATATAGGCAAAAAGCCCGATTCTGCGTACATGGGGCATCATGACGCTGTAAATAAAGGATATAAAAAAAATACCTGAAATTAATCCGTAAAGGATCAGAATCGGTCTGGACAGGGGCGATTTTGCCCTGTCCAGCTGCAGGATTATGGTCGAACCCAGAAGCAGGGTGGAAAAGAGTACCCGCAGGAACATAAGCCATTTGAGCTTAAAATACAGGTCTCCATCGGATTCCGCCGTAAAAGTACGCATAGACAGACCCAGAATATTATAGAAATTTCAGAGAATTACTCCAAAAAAACAGGAGATTTTCGATTATACAGCTCCAGCCATAGAAAAAATGGGAAGATACATTGCGATAACCAGAGTTCCAATGACAACACCGAGAAATACCATCATCATCGGCTCGATCATTTCAGTCATGTTGTTGACAGCTTCATCAACTTCATCATCATAGAAATCAGCAATCTTACCCAGCATAATATCAAGAGCCCCTGTAGCCTCTCCCACTGAAATCATCTGGCAGACCATAGACGGGAAAATGCCGCTTTCCTGAAGCGGATCAGCCATTGTCCGACCTTCGGAAATACCTGTTCGCACATCATAAATACACTCTTCCACAGTTACGTTTCCTGCTGTTTTGGCAACGATTTCCAAAGCATCAAGGATAGATACCCCGCTCTGGAGCATGGTACTCATGGTGCGGGTAAACTTGGCAACAGCCACTTTCTTGATGAGTATGCCGAATACGGGCAGCTTCAACGCAAGGTCATCTACGATGCCATGTCCTTTTTCAGTTGAATAAAACCGTTTAAAAGCATACATGCTGCCCCCACCCATACCTATTATATAGAGCAGGTTCGATTTAATAAAATTACTCATATTAACGACTATCTGGGTCAGACCGGGCAGCTGGCCTCCAAGGCCGGAGAACATCTCCTGAAAAACAGGGATAACGAAAACCATGATTACCATAACCACAGCGACAGCCACAACAATTGTAATAGTCGGATACATCATAGCACTTTTTACCTTGGCTTTCAGTTTTGCAGCCTTTTCCATATGTTCTGAAAGACGCCGCAAAATAGTATCCAGGATACCTCCAACCTCACCAGCAGCTATCATGTTGACAAACAGAGTATCATATTGATCGGGGTATTTTGACAGAGCTTCGGCCAGAGTGCCTCCGGACTCCACGACTACCTTCACATCCTGCAAAATATTTTTGAAGGTCGGATTTTCCTGCTGTGAACCCAGGATATCAAGACATTGAATAATAGGCAGGCCCGCATCAATCATAGTGGAAAACTGTCTGCACCATACGATTACATCCTTAGTGACGACCTTGGGCTGCATAAATGATACATTCGCGAATAGATCCTTGGGCTTTTCTTTGACAGTGGCTTTTTGAAATCCGGTTTTTTTCAGCCACGCCTCCACCATCTTTGGATCTGAGGCTTCCATTTCGCCTTTACGGGTTTTATTTCTCTTGTTTTTCGCTTTCCATATATAGACAGGCATGATACCTCCTTTGGTGTTTGATCTGAAACAATTTTTTCTGCATATCATAAACAAAATAAAACGACAAGGTTTTTGACGCTATTTAGTGTACGCACATCACAAACCACACGGAAAAAGGAGAAGATGAACATGGAACTGAAACAGAAAGGACAAAAGGCCGATATCGGAGCATTCAAACAAATTCGGGTTTCACTCATATGGACATCTCCTGTGGATCTGGATCTGATGGCCTTTTATAAAACAAAGGACGGTCGTATCGGGGGAGTCTATTCGGATAATTACGCCGGAGGTTCATTGGGAAATGTCAATAAATTTCCTTTTATCGAACTTTCCGGGGATGAAGGAGTTGGAGCTTCGGGAGGAGATAACAGCGAAGAAATGCGTATCATGAAGCTGGATGATTATGAAAGTATTTATATCTGCGCTCTCAATTTTACAGATGCTTCTTCAGGTTCCTCGCATGTATTTGCAGATTATGACGCTCGTGTTGAAGTTGTGACCGACCATGGGGAAAAACATACGGTTGCCCTTGACTCCAGAAGTCCCGGACCAGTGGCGGTTCTGTGTAGATTCGAAGCTGGAATGATTACAAATTCCCTGATAAATGACAGCGAAGTACTCATGCTTGATGAGTTCAGATCAAAAATTCCGGGAGCAGACAAACTGAAGCTGGCATCTAAAGTCACATTGAAAGCTAAGGGCGATAGTTTCGATATCAAACAAAAAGGGGCCGCCAGTGGAGAATGTCTGGTCAACCTGAACTGGAATACACAACCTGCAGGAGCAAAATCCGGCTTTTTTTCCAAACTTCTGGGATCAGGGGGGCAGGGAGTTGATCTGGATTTAGGATGTCTCTTTGAGCTGAACAACGGCACGAAAGGAGCAATTCAGGCTCTTGGCGATGCACTTGGCAATTTCAATGCTCCTCCTTATATTCTCCATTGCGGAGATGACCGGACAGGAGCTTCTGCCGAAGGCGAAAATATGAGAATCAACTTGAGTCATTCAAGCCAGTTCCGCCGGATTTTATTTTATGCTTTCATTTATGAAGGAGTGCCAAACTGGGCAGCAACAGATGCAGTTATAACGTTAAAGATCCCAGGCCAGCCGAGTATCGAAGCTCGGATGGAAGGCGAAACTGCTTCTAAAGGATTTTGCGCCATTGCCATGCTGGAATTTGCGAGTACAGCTATAAAAGCCACGAAACTGGTCAGCTTCCATAATGGACACGAAGATTGCGACAGACAATACAACTGGGGCCTGAGATGGGTTGCTGGTTCCAAATAGACTCAGATCAAGACTCTAAGTGCCTGTTCATAAATTCTATAGAAAAATGGCAGGGACGGAACCTCGCCCTGCCATAATATCACGTCATAAGAGCGATTTAGGGGCGGTTTGTAACCCGCCCTTTGTCGATCATCCCCTGATATCAAGGGATTCAAGCAAAAACGCAATTTGCCTGTCGATATGTTGAAAACCTTTCCAGCTAAATCCCGCTGCCTGCCGACGCAGAGCAATTATATCAAGTGATCCAAGCTCTAATGCTTTGAAGCGGATTGGAATCATAGGATGCGTTCTGAAATATCGATTGTCTGTTCCAACATTTTTGATATGATACTCAAGATCGCTATATTGTTTCCGAAAAGATCGCAGGATTCGATTTTCATCAATCTCTTTCAATCCACTTGATGTCTGAAACAATGCACATGCTGCGTTTCCAAGATTTCCGCAGCATAACATACCGATACGGTCAGCCGAAATTTCGGTCGCTCTTGACCATCTTAAAAGCATTTCCGCCGCATCCTGTGGAATGCCATTTATATTGGCAAGGATGTCATTGACCGGAAATCTGGAATGACCAAATACCACATGGCCCAGTTCATGACCGAAAACAAACTTAAGCCGGCCTATATCGAAATCGTTGAGTAAAGATGAATGGATCAGCACATCGAACCGGTCACTACTTGCAAAAACGCTTGCATTGTATTCACTGCTCTGCTGAACAAACAGCCTGCCCTTTAATCCAATCCCTCCGCCGATCAGATCAAGACATTGCCCATATGCCCCATGTACTTCCGGCAGCAGATCCTGGGTGATTTCGACCGCATCCCCTAGAAGATTTCTCCTACGGGATTCCAGAAGATTTTGTGCTTCCGCATAATCTCTCAGGGGAACCGGGCCGTATTTCGATTCGATTCTTTTTAAAAGGTTGCTTTCATAACTGAAGCGAAACGAATCGAAATCGGTAAGTATTCCTTCCTGGGCCATATGCGTTCATGTCTCCTCAATACATTCTTCGATTGAAGGCCTTTTCACACTGGTTCTGTTCATGTTTATAAGCTGTTTTTTCAACTTCGAATTGTCAATCATAGCTATCACACACCATGCACCAGGGACTTTTTCGACAAGAGGCACTTCGATTTCCTGCTGTCCGCATCTGACAATAACAGTACCGTCATAACTTGCAAAATTTGCATTCGGCTTGTTAAAAATATTCGCGGCAATCATAGCGTATTCGATCTTCTCAAGATCTGTGAAATATATATTTTCTTCGTTATCTCCGCCCCTGTCTCCTACACCCGCATCTTTATCAAGCCAGATCCAGGGCCAGCCTTTTTTGCTTCCCCTGTCCATGAACGAAACTTCTCCTTCGTTTGATATATTTTTTTTCAAAATCTTGCCAAGGAAACCTTTTTTGGGCAGTTCGATTCCATCTTTAATTCTGTAAAAGCAATACAAATCCAGATCCACTGAGGCTTTCCAGCGAAGAGTCGCTTGAAAATCGTTTGTAAGCAGTGAGGTTGAAGCTCCTTTTTGTTTCAAAACGATCTTGGAAGAAAGTTTGAGTGCGCCAGCTCCGGGAACACTGGTTTGAAAAGTTTTAAAATCCATTACATCACTGCTGTTGACAATGGATGTACCCATAAATGTTCCTGTAAATCTGCAAAGAACCGCTACATGTCCTGATTCGTTTGAGTCCAGAGCAACAGTATGAGTGTCTCCCGTATCGGTTACCACCTCCACATGTGCGTCATAATCGGCAAAAGTTTTTTCAGCTCCCGAAGAGGCATCTGTGAAATTGAGAGCGCAGATATAAAGACTTTCAAGATCATCAAGTTTTGCAACACGTATCTCTTCCCGGTTTTTTCCGGCAGCAGCCCCCACTCCCTGATCTCCTGACAGTTCAATATACGGAAACTGTTCAACAGTACCCTTTGAGCCTCCTGTATAGTTGGGAGACCATACTCCGCCGACCTTGCCGTCCTTTGTTTTGTAAAAGGCCATAAGATCCAGATCCACGCCGGATGACCAGATCAGTGAAATCTGCATTTGCTTGAAACTGCCGACCATGGCATCAGCACCTTTTTGTTTCAGTTCCATTTTCTGTCCTTTCGATAAGGTTGGCAGGTTTTTAGCTTATCAGGTTTCCGCGCGATAGAGCGCGGAAACCGAAAATAAACATTTTTTATCCGCTGATTATATCCATAAGATCCTGAAGGCTGTTAAGCCCTTTCAAGGTTCCAGCTTTGCTGTCATTGACAAGTTTGGCACCAATTGGACTTGTATTATCTATGGTAGCGATAAGAGCAACATTACCCATATCTCCGGTATCAAGGGTTACATCATGGGTTGTACCTTTGTCATCCATGACGCTCAACGAGACATCGCTGTCCTTGAACCTGGCCCCTGAACCATCTTTGATTTTTCCGTAATCCCAGCACAGAAGCCATACGTAATTCATATCATCAAGTTTGGTAATCCTGAGAATTTCCTCATTATCGCCGCCTTTATCTCCCTGTCCTTCATCGCCGCTCAACTGCATGAAGGGCAATGCATTCAAATCTCCGAGTTCCCCAAAATAAATGAGTCCCTGCTGACCGTCTTTTGTTTCATAAGCTGCCGCAAGGTCAAAATCCGCTGCTGTAGTCCATTTCATGGCAACCATCAACTGATTAAATCCGCCTACATTGGCTTCCTCACCTTTTTGTTTCAATTCCATCGCAAATATCTCCTTTTCATGTTTGGAAAGTTAAATTTCAGCTAATGATGATATCAATCAACTGCTGAAGTTTATTCAGACCTTTCAATGTTCCGGCCTTACTGCTGTTGACCAGCTTCGGACCTATTGCACTTGTGTTGTCAATAGTAGCAATCAATGCCACATTTCCGACATCGCCAGTATCCAGACTTACATTATGGGCTTCTCCTTTGTCATCCAATACCGACAAAGCGACATCACTGTCCTTGAAACGGGCAGGTGCTCCATTTTGAACCTGGCCGTAGTCCCAGCACAGTATCCACACATATTTCATATCATCAAGCTGCGTGATTCGCATGGTTTCTTCGTTATCGCCACCAGCGTCTCCCTGCCCTTCATCTCCGCTCAACTGCATGAAAGGAAAAGCATTCAGCTCTCCAAGCTCCCCAAAATAGACCAGCCCCTGCTTGCCACTCTTATCTTCATAGGCTGCTGCCAGGTCAAAATCCGCGGCAGTTGTCCATTTCATGGATACCATCAATTGCTTGAATCCACCAACATTGGCTTCAGCACCTTTTTGTTTCAGGTCCATCACATACCTCCTTAAGGTTAGGGCCGTGGATGAAATAACTTCCACAACCTTGCTTGCCTTTGAATCTGTTTTCTGCGTTACATCAATGGGTACAGACAATAAGTATTCACCCATTGATGTGCCTTGAGAACAAATCCAAATTCGACGCAATCTTATGGAATTAATTTCATCCACGACCCTTATTGAAATTTAACAGGACATTCAAGGCATCGAACGGTTATGACAAGGATATAATATTCAAGGTCTTTACAGTCAATTAAATTATTCTTTATTATCTCCTGAATTCAACAGTCAATCCGGTTAATTCTGTCTGATTTGTTTGAAAACATTTGACTTTCAAAAGAAAATTAAAAATAATAAGCTAATATTATATACAAAATATGCATTATACCAGAGCATTTAATGATCTTTATTTTATAAGGTATAGGGAATTTTCTACCGTTTGATTACTCATTCCACCCCATTGACGCACAGGGTAGATTGATGGAAAACATATTCAAATAAAACTGAAAATAATAAATTCTGTGAACTAAACAGACAGAATCAGGACTAAATTATCCCGCGGGGTAGAATACATGGAAAAAAAAATGGAATTGAGTGTCAAGGATAGGGAATTTTTTCATCTGGTCAAAGATGCTACGTTTGCCAATCCTTTCAGTGACACACGAGTCGAACTCGACTTGAAAATCAGCAGGTTGTCGCCCAAGACCCCGTATGCTGAACGTATTGACAGAGTAACAAGAGAGGTTCATGACAGGATTGAAATCCTGGATAAAAATGGAAACATCACATTAGGTCAATACTCCGGCCAGGACCGTGAATTTGTAAGAATCGGACTTCTCTTCGATTTTTTTCATCAGTTCATAGAAAAATTCGATGCGTTGATTCCAGAACAGATCAAAGTCGGTGAGCGCTCAGTTCCTGTTCCATTTGCAGAAAAGGCCCTTGCCGATCTTCATAAAAGAGGATTTGGAGCAAAGGAGGCAAGCCATTATTTTGCGATCTGCTACCAGTTCAGACGAGCTTTTTACTTTATCGAACACAGTCTGATAGGCAGCAGTCAATGTATGAAGGAATTACGAAGGAACCTGTGGAACAATGTCTTTACATATGATATCGGCCTGTACGACACTTATCTGTGGAACAGGATGGAAGATTTTTCCACCTTGATTCTCGGTGAAACAGGAACGGGAAAAGGAACTTCAGCCATATCCATAGGACGATCCGGCTTTATTCCTTTTGATGAAAAAAACGGATGTTTTGTTGAAAGTTTTGCCCGCTCCTTCGTATCTTTGAATCTGTCACAATTTCCCGAGACATTAATAGAATCAGAGCTTTTCGGCCACAAGAAAGGTTCGTTCACCGGTGCGATGGAAGACCACAAGGGTGTGTTTGACCGATGCAGCCCCTATGGTTCGATTTTCCTTGATGAAATCGGAGAAGTGACATATCCTGTTCAGATAAAATTGCTTCAAGTGCTTCAAGATCGAATATTTGTTCCTGTAGGCAGCCATCAGCAGCGCCGTTTTCGGGGCAGGGTCATTGCTGCTACAAACAGATCAGTTCATGAAATCAGGGAAAAACATATATTGAGAGATGATTTTTTCTATCGCCTGTGTTCGGACATAATAACCGTTCCAAGTTTGAGACAGAGAATTCAGGAAGAGCCGGATGAACTTGATGACCTCATTTATTACACCATTGAACGAATGATAGGTCAGACTTCCCCGGAACTGGCAAATATGGTAACTCATGTAATAAAAAAGCAACTGAACAAATATCCCTGGCCTGGAAACGTGAGGGAACTTGAACAATGTATCCGCAGAATTCTGCTCAAAAGGTCATATGAGGGTGATTTGAAATCCCTTGAACCGGATCTCAGATCCCGTCTCGCGGAAAGCATAGGCAGGGGGGATCTTGACGCGCACAGCCTGCTTGCCGGATATTGTTATCTCCTTTATAAACGATTCGGAACATTTGAGGCTGTTTCAAAACAGGCAAAGCTTGACCGCAGAACTGCAAAGAAATATATAAAGCAATGGGAAAAGCAGCAGGAAGAAAAGAATGCAAGCAGTGTCCCTTGTCTTTAACTTACAGGACTTGTCATGAAAAATTCTGATGTAAAAACCGGCTCGAAAGACAAAAACCAGTTCGCTCTCCTTGGAACATCAAGATTCGCCCCCTTTTTCTGGACCCAGTTTGCTGGCGCATTTAATGACAATGTATTCAAAAATGCCTTGGTTATAATGATAGCGTTCAGTGCAACTTCCAATTCGGAGCAATCCAATACTTTGATAAATGTTGCAGCAGGTTTGTTTATCCTGCCATTTTTTCTTTTTTCAGCAACAGCGGGGCAGATAGCGGATAAGATGGAAAAATCATTGCTGATCCAGAGAATCAAACTCGCTGAGATCGGAATCATGCTCTGTGCTGCGGGTGCATTTTTTTTCAACTCCGTTTTTTTTCTGATAATCCTGCTTTTTTTAATGGGTACGCAATCGACTTTTTTCGGACCGGTCAAATACAGCATTATACCCCAGCACCTCAAATCGGGGGAAATAGTCGGCGGCAATGCAATGGTCGAGATGGGAACCTTCCTGGCCATTTTAATTGGAACCATTGCAGGTGGAGTTCTGATCAACCTTGAAAACGGCGAACTGTGGATCTCTGTGACCATCTGCTTTGTCGCATTCATGGGATGGCTGACAGCAAGACGTATCCCACCTGCCCAATCTGAAACACCTGATCTTAAAATCGATTTCAATCCTTTTACCCAGACAATCAAGACAATCAAATTTGCTCGTGAAATCAGATCCGTATTTCTTTCCATAATGGCGATTTCCTGGTTCTGGTTTATCGGTGCTGCTTATATCACACAATTGCCCAATTATACCCGTGTCGTTTTAAACAGTTCGGAAGGTGTAGTAACACTGCTTCTGACCATGTTTTCTATCGGCGTGGGAGCTGGATCACTTTTATGCGAAAGATTATCTGACCACAAGGTTGAACTCGGCCTGGTTCCCCTCGGATCTATCGGATTGAGCGTTTTCGGCATAGACCTTTTTTTAGCTTCTGACATAGCAGTTAATGCAGCAGGCACGACGGGATTTATACAGTTTTTAAAAGCCTCTGGAAGCTTTCGAATCATGATCGATATCATTCTCATAGGCTTTTTTGGCGGGCTTTATATCGTACCTCTCTTTGCATTTATCCAGGTAAAAACCAAATCAGAACTTCGGGCAAGAGTCATTGCTGCCAACAATATAATAAACGCCCTGTACATGGTACTTGCGGCAATAGCGGCAAGCCTGCTTCTTGATATTGCAGAGCTTACTATCCCTCAGTTTTTTCTCGTAATCGCTTTGATGAATATAGCGGTAGCAGTTTATATATACTCAGTGATCCCCGAATTTCTTATGCGCTTTCTCATATGGATGCTCTCACACATAATGTATAGAGTGCGGCATAAAAATCTTGATTATATTCCTGAAGAAGGAGCTGCTGTCCTGATATGCAATCATGTCAGCTTTGTAGATGCGCTGTTAATAGCAGGCTCGTGCAGACGGCCTGTCCGTTTTGTCATGGACAAGGCTATTTACAATATGCCAATACTTAATTTCATATTCAGAACAGGCAAGGCCATACCAATCACATCACAGCACAAAGATCCTGAAACCTTTCAAAAAGCATTTGAAAGCATCGAGTATGAACTCGCACAAGGAGAAATTGTCTGTATTTTTCCCGAAGGCAAGCTGACCAGAGATGGTGAGATCGACGCTTTTAAATATGGGGTTGAAAAGATTATCCGCACATCTCCTGTAACCGTAGTACCTATGGCCATCTGTGGGTTATGGGGCAGTTTCTTCAGCCATAAACACGGCAAGGCCATGATGCAAATGCCGAAAAGATTCTGGTCAAAAATCGAACTCGTTGCTGGCAAGCCTTTGAAACCGGAAAACGTGAATGCCGAAAAGCTCTACAATATCGTGTGCGATTTAAGAGGTAATGTTCGCTGAAACAAGACAACAGGAGGTAACATATGAGTTTTTTGACAGTTGATCTGGAAAAGTGCAACAAGGACGGTATATGTGCATTAAAATGTCCATTGGGGCTTATACAAATAGCAGAAGATGTACCCTTTCCGGTACAGGACGCTGAAGATTTCTGTCTGAAATGCGGCCATTGTGTCTGTGCATGCCCCACAGAAGCTCTTTCTCTTGATTTCCTGACTCCGGGTCAATGCTTGCCCGTAGACAGTTCTCTTAATCTCACACAGGAACATGTCGAATATTTCCTGCGTTCCAGAAGATCAATCAGGACATTCGAAGACAAGGATGTCGATAAAGATAAAATCGAAAAAGCTATTCGCATCGCATCTTTTGCACCCACGGGAAGCAACCGCCAGGCTGTCAAATGGCTGGTGATATACGACAGAAACAAAGTACAAAAAATTGCATCTATGACCATAGACTGGACAATGCACAGGATGAAAACTGAACCTGCTTTTGCTGATGATCCGGTGGCAAAGCTTCTTATCAACGATTGGAAAAATGGCAAAGACGATATATGCCGACATGCTCCCCACCTGATTTTCTGCTATGACGATGAAGCAATCGGGAGCGCTTCTGCAAACTGCCACACAGCTCTTTCATATCTCGAACTGGCCCTCCCTTCTTTCAACATCGGCAGTTGCTGGGGTGGATGGGTTACTTACGCAGCAAATGCATGGCCTGCACTCATAGAAGAACTCGACATTCCCAAAGGACAACAGATCTTCGGGGCGCTCATGGTTGGCTATCCAAAATTCAAATATTACAGGATTCCGCCCAGAAACGAGCCTGAAATCATATTTAGGGATTGAATTTTTCTATGTCACACAAGCTGTATCTTGCCCCGATGCGAGGTCTTACCGACCATATTTTCAGAAATACTTTTTTTCGTTTTTTCAGCGGATTTGATACTGCAATAGCGCCTTTCGTCCCGACCGTTCAGGGAAAAAGGATTCGACCGAACCTTATTCGGGGGCTTATGCCTGAAAATAACACAGGGATACCTGTCATTCCCCAGATACTTGGAAAATCGGCAGATGATTTCATCTTCATGGCAAAGCGCCTTGATAAATTCGGTTATGACACCCTCAACTGGAATCTGGGCTGCCCTTTTCCCGCAGTGGCAAAAAAAGGTCGAGGCTCCGGTCTTTTGCCGTATCCTGACAAAATCGACGCATTCCTTGAAAAAACTGTACCCGGTATAAGCCAGAAAATCTCTGTAAAAGTCAGGCTCGGCAGACATAAGCCCAACGAAATTTTCAAGCTGATGCCAATATTCAACAAATACCCTTTAAAAGAGATGATCATTCATCCAAGACTCGGCATCCAGATGTATTCGGGACAACCTGATCTTGATACATTCGGCTTATGTCTCGAACAATCCAGGCATCCGGTCGTATATAACGGGGATATTCGTTCATATGCCGATTTTTTAAGATTATCCGAAAAATTTCCGGCAATAGACAGATGGATGATAGGCAGGGGGGTTTTGATAAACCCTTTTCTGGCGGATATAATCAAGAAAGGATCGGACGATTTTGTGGATAAGCCTGCTATGATGAAACAATTTCATGATGCTCTTTTTGAAGCCTATCAAGCAGTATTTTGCGGCCCTGCCCACCTTGTAGACAGAATGAAAGGATTTTGGCTTTACTTTGGTCAGGCATTTTCCGATTCTGAAACAGTTGTAAAAAAAATCAATAAAACCCGAGAGCCTGAAAAATACAAGGCCATAGTAAATGATTTTTTCACCAACAATAAAAAATGGATAGCATAAACCACTGCCACCTACCAATCCACCATCTACCACACACCTTGACACAAGCCATGATCATGCCCATTTTTTGTATATCCTTAACACAAAACGGAGATTATCATGTTATTGAAACTCTTTTTAGCCTTTACCCTGATTCCAGCGGTCGAAATATTCCTGTTGATCAGACTCGGAGGAAGCATCGGTTCAATAAATACTTTTCTTCTCGTGATTTTCACGGGCTTTGCAGGCGCGTATCTTGCCCGGATGCAGGGTGCAAAAACCATGTTTCAAATTCATGAATCCATGCAAAAAGGGCTGATGCCAAAAGAAGAGCTGATTGATGCAGTCATCATCTTTGTAGCCGGCATAGTTTTGCTCACTCCCGGATTCATCACCGATATTTCCGGAATACTTCTTCTTTTTCCGCCCACACGTTTTCATTTCAAACAATGGTTAAGGCAAAAATTGGACAAGAACGTTTACGGACAGACCGTATATTACAATCATATTGATTAAATGTTAGGGCCGTGGATGAAATAACTTCCACAACCTTGCTTGCCTTTGAATCTGTTTTCTGCGTTACATCAATGGGTACAGACAATAAGTATTCACCCATTGATGTGCCTTGAAAACAAATCCAAATTCGGCGCAATCTTATGGAATTAATTTCATCCACGCCCCTTATGTCCAGCCAAAATAGTGAAATAACACCATTTCAAGAAACTTCCATATAAGAGGTATAAGCTGTTTTCATGCGCCGTTTTTTCACGGATCAGGTTGATTCAAAAAAAGATATAGCTGTAATATCAGGATCGGATGCAAAACATATCTGTGATGTGCTGCGTCTTAAAAAAGATACAGATATCATCCTGTTCGACGGCACAGGCATGGAATATGAGGCTAAAATCCTGTCAGTGTCTTCAAAAAGGATTTCTGCATCGATAATTCGTTCCATAAGATCGTGCAAAAAAGAATCACCCGTCAAAATCATCATGGCCCAGGCTCTCTTGAAAGAAAAGAAAATGGATGTCCTGATCCGTCATTTGACCGAACTCGGGCTTTTCAGATGGCATCCTTTTATAGCAGAAAGATCTGTGGCAAGACCTGATGAAAAAAGACTTGCCGTTCGAAAACTAAGATGGGAAACAATCGCAAGGGAGTCTTTGAAACAATGCCGCAGAAGCAAAATACCTGAAATCGACATTCTTCCATCTTTTGCACAGGTACTTGAAGCAGGCAGAGCATGTGATGTAAGGCTCATCTTCTATGAAAACGAAACAGAGGCATTGAAAACTACGATCTTACGCCTTGATATCAAAAAACCGGGTACAATTTTTGCCATACTTGGACCTGAGGGAGGTTTCGATGAGACCGAAATACAGAAATCCGTGGATTACGGATTTGTCAGTGCAACTCTCGGCCCAAGAATTTTAAGAGCTGAAACCGCTCCAATAGCGGCTTTAGCTCTGGCACAACATTTATTTGGTGATATGTGATAAAAAAGTTCTTGACAGGCTCAAAGGATTTGTCTATAACCGCCCTGTTTTCGGGTATATTACTCAAAACAAGCCGAGGTAGCTCAGTCGGTAGAGCAGGGGACTGAAAATCCCCGTGTCGGCAGTTCGATTCTGTCCCTCGGCACCTCTTAAAAAAATCAATGGATCAGCCACATATGGCTGATCTTTTTTTTTGTTCAGGGATTCATACTCCTTTTGTACACTCTGGATTTACAAATAAGTACCTCACCAAAAAAATTTTAACATCCGCATTGGGTATAAACAACAGCGCCCGGCTTTCAGGTAACTGGTGAACAGCGCTTAACTTTTTGCTCTCTTTACCAAAAAAATGTCACAGAATTTTTGTACAAGTACTTAAAGGATTTTACTTTTTGAAAATTCCCCTGAATAAAATAAGTGTCAGATCAACCTGTGATCGAATAAATCCTCTGCAATTTCTTCGATTACTTCGATCAGTTCGAGAGGTTTGATATATTTTGAAGGAATAGCGCCTTTTCCGAGAAGCACGCCGAGGATATTTCCGGCTATAGACCCGGTGCTGTCCGAATCTCCGCTGTGATTTACAGCCAGCCGTATTCCTTTTTCAAAATCATTTTCTGCGGCAAGTGTACAATAAAGTCCGATGGCAAGAGCTTCTTCAGCTATCCAGCCCTTGCCCAGTTTTTCCACTGTTTCAAACGAAACAGGCTCGTTTTTCCAGGCTGTCAGAGCAGAATAAATCCCATCAAGGCATTCTCTGTGGTCCGGCTTCGTCTTTAAAATTCTGATTGCCGACTCGATTCCGTCGGTGAGTTTCGCTCCTGAAACGATCTGGCTTATGATCTCAGCCATACATCCGGCAGCAAGATATCCTGATGGATGTCCGTGGGTGATGGCTGCTATATCACAGGCTGTATCGAAAACCATGTCAGGTTCAAGAAATAATCCAACCGGAGCGATTCTCATCACTCCTCCACAGCCCTTGCTGTTATTGATTAGATTATGAGTTGTTCCCATTTTTCCGCTTGCCAGTGCTGACATACATGCATTCCCGGGCGCTCTCGAAGCATGAAGCTCTTTGAAACCAGTCAGAATTCCGTCTGCAATTGCACAGCTACCATATTCTGTAAGCAACTGGTTTTGATTTATATCTTTCTGAGTTGAAAGCCATCTTAAATAGGCGTGATAAACGATCTCTGGAAGAGTTTGGTCCTGATGTCTGACTTTATGAAGGATCAGCCCTTCGGCTGTAAAAAGGGTCATCTGAGTATCATCGGTGATAGCCCCTTTTTTTCCATATGCCATAGCATAATCGGAAATACCTTCGGGTCCGAATTGTGATATTATCTCGGAAAGACTCCTGAATTCAATTGCAGCGCCCAGGGCATCTCCCACAGCGCCTCCCACAAGACAGCCAGTATAATATTTTATTGTATTACGGATTGCAGTCATGATTCAGACCTCTGACATATCAAACAAACTTGTTCACTATTTTTCCGATATCTTCTATTTCGCACTCCACTGTGTCTCCTGCTTTTATTACAATGGGCGGATCACGAAAGATACCCACTCCAGAAGGAGTTCCTGTGGCTATGATATCTCCAGGTTCGAGGGTTATATCCTCGCTTATATTTTCGATTATGGCAGGAATTTGAAATATCATATCGTTTGTGTTTCCATCCTGCATGGTTTTTCCGTTCACTCTGGCAGTCAGGCGAAGGTCATGAGGATTTTTGATTTCATCGGATGTCACGAGACATGGCCCCATAGGAGCGAATCCGTCAAAGGATTTTCCTCTAAACCATTGTGAAAAGGCAAATTGAGCTTCCCTTGCTGATACATCGTTCATAACTGTGTATCCGGCTATATAGTCATATGCCTGCTCTCTGGATATTCTCCTGCCCTGTTTTCCTATAACAATCGCAAGTTCGACCTCCCAGTCGATCTGTCCGCTGCTTCTGGGCATTTCCACAGAATCGAAAGGGCCATTTAAGGTGTTTAAGGTCTTACAGAATAAAAGAGGCTTTTCAGGCACGTCAAATCCGCCTTCTTTTGCGTGTTCCTTATAATTTTTTCCAAGACAGATGATTTTTGAAGGATCTGCAACCGGGCATCCGAGGTGGACATCCATTTTTTTTCCTGTCTCATCAATTTCGGCTGTTTTTTCTACCCAACCCTGACTGAAAAATTTGCGTGAAATATCCGGGATATCTGGAAAAATTGTTGTAAGATCCACGATTTTCCCATCTTCTTTTAACAATCCGGGTTTAAAACTTTCGCTTTTCTCTCCGTTTTCAGCACAAAATCTAATCAGTTTCATGGGTTTTCATCCTTTTTGTCCACTGTATTACGGCCATCTTCAAATCGCTTTCCCGCATACCATTCAATTTGCCGGCAGATCCCCCTGACAATGCTGACTTCGCCTGCCTTGAGTTCTATACGGGTAAAAAAATGCCTCAGCCGATGCATCCAGTAATCTGGATTTTCCGGGTTTATGTAATTGATATTAACCAGAATATCTTTGACCTGGTCATACATGCCGTCAAGCTCGTGCCTGGTGGCAAGCCTCGGGGTTTGTGATATTTTTTCCCTTGCGTGGCAGGTTTTGAAAATCTCATAACACATGACCATTACGGCCTGGGCCAGATTCAGAGAAGAAAAACCGGCTGTCGGGATATTTACCAGCATATGGCACAACCGGATATCCTCATTTGAAAGCCCTCGATCTTCAGGCCCAAAAACTATGGCAGTTCTGTTTTCTTCAGCAACCGAAACCAGCTTTCGGGCAGCCTGCCCTGGATCGGCTATGGCTTTTCTCTGGCCTCCTGTACGGGCAGTGGCTCCGGCTACATAACCGAAAGGTTCCAGCGCCTCTTTCAGGGTTTGATAAACCTTTATTCTTTCCACCACATCCCTTGCCACATGAGTGGCAAGTTTCATGATCTTGTCGAGGTCAAAATTTTCCGGGGCAACGACACGAACATTTTTGATATCCATGTTCATCCCGGCCCGTACAGCAGCCCCGATATTTTCAGGAAATCGGGGCTGCACGAGGACAATAGTCACATTATTGAGACATGAGTTTTCTGACATGGCCGGTTATTGAAAAAAATATCCGATTTCAAATTCAGCAGATTCCGGAGAATCTGAGCCATGTACCACATTTTTTTCGATATCAGTGGCAAAACATCTGCGGATGGTTCCGGGGACAGCTTCCGTAAAATTGGTGGCTCCCATAATTTCCCGGTTTCTATTGATCACATTTTCTCCTTCAAGGATCAATGCAACTATAGGTCCAGAAGACATGAAATCGGTCAGGCTGTCGAAAAATGGTCTTTCCTTGTGAACTGCATAAAATGCTTTTGCATCATCTTTTGAAAGGTGAATCATTTTCATACCTGCGATTTTGATACCGTTTTTTTCGAATCGAGAGATAACTTCCCCGATCAGTCCGCGGCTTGTTCCGTCTGGCTTTATAATTGATAACGTTCTTTCCATTAACTTTAATATCCTTTCCTGTTTATATTGTTAATTTCGGGTGCAATAACAAAAGGCATGGTCATAGTCAACAGATTCACTGCATCTTTTCCTCGTTCCTATGATCTGTAAACTGCTATCAGGTTAACAATCAGCTAAGGAGCGGACTTTTTCGGTTTGATTGCAAAAATTATTTCTGACAAAGGTACAAAAAAATAATTTCGCACTCAAAAAGCATATATGGCGGTTTAATACCTCCAAATTTTCTAAATATTATTCATTTGACACATCAGGGTTATTGGGATAACCTGCATAGTCAATTTGGTTGTATTTCTATTTTGGCGGGTGATTATCTATCGGAGTGGCAATTGGCTTAAAATATTAAATAAAAAACCTAAAAAGGAGATTTCAAATGAGAAAAGGACTCAAAATTCTGACTATTCTGCTGATAGCATGTCTGATGACAGGAATAGCGTTTGCTGGTGGAACTCTTACCGTGGGATGTGACACCAATTTTATGCCTTTTGAATTCAAACAGGACGGAAAATATGTTGGCTTCGATATCGATATCTGGGATGCCATCGCAAAAGAATTGAAAATTGAATATAAGCTTCAACCAATGGACTTTAATGGCCTTATTCCAGCTCTTCAAAGTGCTAATATCGACGCGGCTCTCGCTGCCATGACCATTAAATCCAAACGTGAGGAAGTGGTCGATTTTTCATATCCTTATTACGATGCAGGACTGCTTCTTATGGTGAAGGCCGATAACAACAGCATAAATTCCATAGAAGATCTTTCCGGCAAGATAGTTGCTACCAAACTCGGTACAACCAGCGCCGATTATGCAAAAAAATGCAAAACAAAAGATGTCAAGCTTTTCCCAAATATTGATGGCGCTTATATGGAGCTTGGAACAGGTGGTGCAGACGCTGTATTGTTCGATTCTCCAGCGATTTTATATTATATTAAGACAGCGGGTAAAGGACGTGTGAAAACAGTAGGGCCTCTGTACCAGGGGCAGTCATACGGAATCGCATTCCCGCAGGGAAGCGCATTGCGTGAAAAGGTCAGCATAAGCATGCTTAAACTGATGGAAGACGGCAGATACGCTGCAATTTACAAAAAATGGTTCGGCACTGAGCCTAAATAATCATGAACAACTTTAATTTCGATTTTGCAGTCGTCATTGATGCCATTCCGTCATTGATGGTTGGAGCTAAATTAACCGTTTTCATTACAGTTTTCGGACTGAGTATAGGCTTTTTTCTCGGAGCGGCAGCCGGACTTGGCAAATTATCAAGAAACAAGATAGCCAATACGATTGCCGGAGCATATGTGGAGAGTGTCAGGGGTACGCCTTTAATGGTACAGGTCATGTTCCTCTATTTCGGGATGCCTTTGATGCTTGGCATGAGGGTTCCGCCTCTGGCAGCAGGTATTTCAGCCATCGCTGTTAATTCAGGAGCTTACATAGCTGAAATTGTTCGAGGGGCAGTGCAGTCCGTCAGCAGAGGTCAGACCGAAGCAGGAAGATCCATCGGCATGACCCGTTTTCAGACCATGATCCATGTAATCTGGCCCCAGGCCTTCACACGCATGATACCGCCTCTGGGCAATCAATTCATCATCAGCCTCAAGGATACATCTCTTCTTGTGGTCATAGGTGTGGGAGAACTGACTCGCCAGGGTCAGGAACTGATTGCCGTCAATTTTCGCGCTTTCGAAATCTGGCTCGCCGTTGCCATAGTCTATCTGGTCATGACATCCTTCATTTCGAAAACGCTGTCTTTAATAGAGAAAAAACTTGAAGTTAATTCATAGAGTTATTTGTAAATCTTTGGGGATGCCAGCTAAATCCGTGTTGACATCCCCAAAAGATTTATCTATACCATCACCGATGATAATTCTTAATCGTTTGAAGATGTTCCAAATATCTGGATATGCTTGTCAGACATTCTGACCATTATTTTAAAGGCCGTTTTTGATGAAAGAAACCAGGGACGTGAAAGTACGAATGAAAGGAGTGGGTGATGGTCTGCATGTCGCCTTTGATCCCACTTTACCTGCGGATTCGATCCGAGAGGAACTTAACCGATTGTTCAAACAATTACGCCATCTTGCCATCAATGCAAGAGTGACTTTCGATATCGGAGAAAACGAAGGATATGAAGAACTTCTTGATGAGCTTGGCGATTATTTAAAGGCACAATTCGGTGTTGGAAACGTTATCTGTCCTTCCAAGCGTCGGATGGTTTCAGAAGGAATTACAAGACAAAGGGATATGCAGGGAGCATGGCAGCAGCATCAAAGTGATATGCTGATGCTGACAGGAAGAGTCCGTTCAGGCCAGAAAGTCACGGCCAGAAAACATATCCTGATTCTGGGTGATGTCAATCCAGGTGCGGAAATCGTCGCTGGCGGAGATATAATAGTGATGGGGACATTGAGCGGTATCGCCGCAGCCGGCCAACCCGACAATGAGAATGCTATAGTGCTTGCCCTTGACTTCAGGCCCACACAGGTGCAGATAGGAGGAATCATGGCGGCAGGGCTTCCACCTTCTGGAGATAAGATTGCGGAATTCGCGTATGTGGAAGACAATGCAATCGTGGTGGAAGAATATTTGAAAGCCAACCCCTTCGGACGCCAACCCTGGCCGGAGGTCAGGTAAAAGTGTGCATCATTTCACAAATTGATGCCCGAAACGCGAGCATGATGAAAAATCGAAGATAAGATAAAGAGGTGTGGTTTGGAAGGAAAGGCAGAAGGAAAAGTAATAGTGATAACCTCGGGCAAAGGCGGTGTGGGAAAAACCACTGCCACAGCCTCCATAGGCGCGGCTCTTGCCCTTGATGGAAACAGGGTGGCTGTCGTGGATATGGATATCGGACTCAGAAACCTTGATGTGGTAATGGGACTTGAAAACAGGATAGTGTTCAATGTGGTAGATGCCGTCAAAGGACGGTGTAAGCTCAAACAGGCTGCTATCAGGGATCGGAGGATAAAGAACCTTTACCTGATTCCCGCATCCCAGAGCGATAACAAGGATGTTCTCTCCCCGGATGAAATGGTCCAGTTTGGCGAAAAGATGCGCAAGGAGTTCGATTATATTCTCATGGACAGCCCTGCCGGTATTGAGCAGGGATTTGAGAATTCCGTTGCATCCGCTGACGAGGCTCTTGTAGTCTGTATGCCGGAAGTCTCTTCTGTTCGCGATGCGGACAGAGTCATCGGCCTTTTATACGCCCGTTCGATCACACCTAAGCTTGTGGTCAACCGGATCATCCCTGAAATGGTTGAAAGGGGAGATATGTTGAGCCACGAAGACATGGTGGAAGTACTATCCATCGAACTGATCGGCCTGGTGCAAGTCGATGATCATGTAATTATATCGACCAATACAGGAGTGCCGCTGGTGTTGCAGAAAGGCTCCAAGGCTGGGGATGCGTTTCGCCGGATTGCCATGAGAATCAATGGCAGGAAGGATATTCCCATTGAAGTTCCGCAGACAGAAGGTCGTTTCTGGAAAAAAATCGGAAGCAAATTTGGGCTTGGAAAATAAGGAGGGCTATATGTTCGACAATTTTTTTCGAAAAGTCCTGGGCAAACCTGACAGTAAGGATGTCGCTAAAAAAAGGCTGAAGTTCGCTCTGATCTATGACAAACTGGAAGTTTCCGATGATGTGTTAACGTGCCTTCACAGAGACATGGTCGAGGTTATTTCCCGATATTTTGAAATTGATAAGGACGCTTTCAAAATGGATATACATCATTCGGAAGATCTTTCCGCCCTGGTGGTAAATACTCCAATTATAAAGGCTAAACGGAAAAAATATCCTGCTGTATGATACTTGCAGGGTAAACGATAAAACAAATATAAAAGTTAGAACTCATCCCGTTGATCTTCTCAAATTTGAGTTTTTTTGAATCAAATCAACTATTCAAATCAACTATTCCAATCAACTATTGGATACAATTTTTATCCAGGACCTCGGGTTCCGAGGGCAGGAATTTTCTGAACAACAGACGATAGATCAATGTGATCATGTCCTGGTGGGTTACCACCAGGATATTCTGATTTGACCATCTTTCAGCAGCTTCATCAAAGCAGCAGGCCTTCGATCCCACACTTCAATTTAAAAATGATTTTACACTGAAATTTGATTTTTTACTTGTAAAAACAAGTTTTTTGTGTAGCAATACGCTTTTTGACCGAATGCTTTTTCAAAATTTATATCCTGTAAATAAAGGATTTGATTTTTTAAATTGAAAAAAAGCATATCATTTTATTGAAAAATAAAAAAATCAATTGTATAGTCGAATACAATGTTTTAAAAAATGATTTTTAACAGAAATTTACAATATTTAAAACTGATGTTGCAAAAAAGTTGTAACATGTTGATTGTAATAATAGCCAATAATTTTCAAGCTGGCTGACAAAAGGAGGAAAAAATGAAGAAAATGAAGGTTGTCGCTTTGGTCTTGATCGCGTTTGTTGTTGCCGCATTTTTCGGTACTGCTGCCTTTGCACAGATCAAGCCCGGTTCATTCAATATGAGCCATCTCGGAGGATATTATCTTTTTGAGGGGAACCAGGACAGGGACAATGGTCCCACCTATATGGGTACTCTTGGTTATAATATTACTGAGAAATTCGGCTTTGAAATGGCTTATAATTATGTGGATACCGAATCGGAAATAAGAGGCGGTGACGATGAAGCTCACATGCTGCGTCTTGACGGTATCTATCATTTTATGCCTGAGAACAGACTGGTGCCTTATCTTTCCGCAGGTCTCGGTTCCACATCTTTGCATGATGATGGCAAAGACTACGGCCCTTTTTTCAATATGGGCGGTGGTTTCAAATACTTTTTTACGGATCGTGTAGCTTTTCGAGGGGATATCCGCCATATCCTGGATATGCCTCATACCTATAACAATCTTTCTGCCACATTGGGACTTTCGTTTGTTATAGGCGGAGATACCGTAGACAAGAACAAAGACAGTGATGGTGATGGTGTTTATGATCACAAAGATCAGTGTCCTGGAACTCCACCTGGCGTGAAAGTCGATGCTGTAGGATGTCCTGAAGAAATTAAAGCAGAAGTGACACCCACAACTCCAGTAGAACCGATAGAAGTTGAGCCAGCACCATTTATCGAAGAAGCTCCCGTTGTCGTAGCTCCTGTTGAAGAAACACCAACAGAGCCAATTCCAGATACACCGACTGTAGAAAAAATTGAGGTCGTTGTGGAATTTGAATATGACAGAACGATTATACGACCTGTCTATAACAGCCAGCTCAAAGCTGTTGCTGATTTTATGGAGAGACATCCCAACAGTGTAGCATCTATCGAAGGACACACGGACAGCCGAGGAAGCGAATCCTATAATATGAGCCTTTCCAGACGCCGTGCAGTCGTTATAAAACGATACCTTATGAACAACCACCATGTCGCATCCAAACGATTCAAGCTTTACTGGTATGGTGAGTCCAGACCTGTAGCCGATAATGATACGAATGAAGGCAGAGAGAGAAACCGCCGGTCTATCATTATTTCCATTTCAGAATAAAAAAAACTTAAAAATAAATACATCCGTCCGTAAACTTTCGGGCGGATGTAATGTTTTTTTCTTGAATATTTTGGAATTTATTTTCCATCCAAAAAAAGCAGATCTTCACGAATCGCTCTGTAATAATACAGGACTCCCCCAAAGAACAACCATCATTTCTTACTGGTATAAATGCACAGACATCAAATGGTCAGGTTATAATGAAGCAGGTTTCAATCTGCTCCAATGCGGCATCTCTTGAATCATTGAATATGAATTTGCTGGACAGATGCCAATTTTCCTGCCTGCTTTCTTATGCAATTAGAATTTTTTGTTCCCACGCTTAAACGCGGGAACAAGATAAATTTTGATTACGAAGAGGAGGAACCCTTAGTTTTTTCAGGATCAACTTCAGGCTGTTCGGGTTGAGGTGATGCAGCATTGTCCTCACTTTTTGGGGAAGCTTCATCACCAGAGCTATCTGTCATGGGTGACGCCATGCTTTCTTCCTTCTTTTCTTTTGATGATAGACCTGCCACAAGTATTTTGACAGCATCTGTGATGTTATTTGCCATTGCCACAGACTCGCCATTCCGACTGACAAAAAGCTGTTTCAATTCTGGAAATCCGGTATCAGTGGTAGAACTCAGATAAACAGGCTGAATATAAAAAATAGTGCCTGCAACCGGAATTATAATCATACGGCTCCGGACCACCTTTGAATTCTGCTTTTTGCTCCACAAAGACAATTCCTTGGTAAGTACTTTATCACTATCGAACCTGTCGCTGATCTGAGACGGCCCGTAAGCAAGACTTTCCTTGGGAAAATTGTATACAACGATCTGCCCATAATTATCACCATCACACCTGGCAAGAGCCAGGGCGCTGAGATTGTTTTTTTCTTTAGGGCTCATCGGGCTTAAAAGTAAAAATTCCCTCAGTTCGGGATCAAGAAGGTTCAAGGTCATGTAATATGGCTTTACATTTTTTCCTTTGAGCTTTGCCATTTCCCATTTATCTTTGCCGCGAAAAAAATCTTCAGGATTTGTCTGGTGATATTTTGCATACATTCGCATTTGTATTTCAAAAAGTTTTTTAGGATACCGCATATGTTCTTTCAGATCTTGAGGTTCAATATCTGAAAGTTCTGCGATCAGCCCCGGATAAATCCTCTGAAGAGTTTTTGCGACAGGATCATGCGGATCGGACAAATAATATTTTACACTGCCATTATAGGCATCCACGACAATTTTTATGGAATTGCGGATGTAATTGCTATCAGAATTATAATACTCTGCCCCCGGAAATCGCCCGGACATGGTATAAGCATCCTGTATCCAGAAAAGACCACCAGTTTTGCTCAAGACAATATACGGATCTTCATCAAGTTTAAGAAAAGGAGTAATAGCCAGAATCCGCTCTCTTATATTTCTTCTGATGAGAAACCGGGTTTCATCTGTAAAATCTTTTGACAGGAGTATTCTGGTCGAAGGTACCCAGCCTTTTCTGAAGAAAATGGAAAAAATCATTCGCTTAAAAAAATTCTGGCAGGAAATGCCCCCATTTCCTTTATATGCTGCCGGAATTGCAGTTTTTCCTTCAGGGTTCGATATTGAATCCTGCAGATGGTCAATTTCTCCGCCTTTATTGGGTGCAATGGCATAGTCATAATCCTCTTCCCCGTAATAAATGGAGGGTGTCAGAACCTCCAGACCTTTTCGGGGACTCTGGAAAATATTTTTTATATACCATATCATATCACCTGTTTTATCCTGGGATGCGGATATCATCGTCAATCCGTACCCGTGGGTGTAATGTAGATGAGCATTAACCCATATTTTACCCTCTTCATGTGACTTTATATCCAATTCACGGGCAGCCAGATAAACCTGTCTTTTTATTCCATCCACATTGTAGCGATCCACATC
Source organism: Desulfobacterales bacterium HSG16 (assembly GCA_030377965.1). Lineage (GTDB taxonomy): Bacteria > Desulfobacterota > Desulfobacteria > Desulfobacterales > HSG16 > JAUCGE01. The sequence goes on along the minus strand of JAUCGE010000002.1, from coordinate 59,462 downwards.
AACATCCGGGAAAGAATAATACCGCTTAAGTCCCTGCAACTGGTTGAAGAGTCTGTATAACTGCTGTCTTTCCCATACCGGAACATTTTGAAGGATATTGTCGATACCCGGGCTTTCCGACAGATCATCAGTATTGTCTATGGCATATTCTCTGGTATCGACATTTTCGATATCATATGCCGAAAGAACAGAGGCAATACTCTTTCCGATATAAGGGCTTTCATTGGCAATTTCATTTGATTTGAAAAAAGTATCTTCGATTTTATCTGGAATAGCTGAGACATTTGAAAGCCCCCAGATACCCATGAAAGCAAACGCAAAGCATATGAAGATCCGATCCCCTTTTTGAGACTGAATTTTTACAATCAAGGAGATTGCGGATGCTGCGAACAAGATTATCATGGCCCAGATTATAGGCAGATGATAGTGCATATCGATATATCCGGGTCCGAAAAAATCGGGTAAGTGAGTATTTGTAAAAACAAGTTTGTGGCGAGCGAGAACGTATCCCCATATCTGAATTGCGGCCACTATAAAGATCAGAATACAGATATGGTTTTTTGCATTTTGGGGAAGTGCTGTAACCTGGGATCTGGGCTTTTCTTTTAAGCGTGATGCAGGCGGTCTGACCCTTGACCTTGATGTAGGTCTATCTTTCATATGAGATTCCGGCCTGGTTCTGCGTTTTAACGGTGGTCGACTATCTTCCATACGAGATTCTGGTCTGGCTTTGCGTTTTAATGGCGGCCTACCTTCCACACGAGATTCCGGCCTGGTTCTGCGTTTTAACGGCGGCCTATCTTCCACACGAGATTTCTGCCTGACATTTGCCCGTGATCCGGGCCTGATTTTTGCGCTGTCCGGTTTTGTTATCCTGTTCCTGGAGCGGTAGATTGCAAAGATCAATATAACCAGAATGATAACGGAGGCCAGAAGCCCTGTATGAATAAGATCATAAAAAGGCATGGATAAAAGGTAATAGCTTATATTTTTACCAAATATCGGATCGGGTTTAAATACAGTGGGATCTGCAGAAGTGCCGAAAATAAAAAACAGAGCCTTGTTCCAATGCTTGAAAACAGGTATGACAACTGGTAAAGACAGCAAAAAAGATATAAATATCCAGAATTTAAAAAATCTGGGTTTTAATCGTTCCTGTGATTTATCTGGTGATTTATCTGGTGATTTATCTGGTGATTTATCTGGTGATTTATCAGATGGCTTATCAGATGGCTTATCAGATGGCTTATCAGATGGTTTGTCTGCTAAGGCTATTTTGAAATTGAGATAAAAAATCCCTAACAAAAGACTGGTCATGACAATCAAAATGCCATAACGATATAAAGGGCGCAGCCAAAAATATGATGATAGATCCAGAGAAGAAAACCACCAGAAATTCACAAAAAAATTGGCAAAAATATACAAGACTGCGCCTGCAAGGGCTATTGCCGAAATTATGATGATGATCGATATCACCATCCAGAATATCCATTTGTGCATCCTGATTCCTCCTTAATGTTTTATTATAATGCAGCAGCGCAAGAAAAATAGTTTACGTTCATCATCTTAAAAAATTGTAACTTACCAGAGGAAGCAGACATGATCAAGGAGATTTGTTTTTATAATGGCATTACAATTGCCGGAAAAAAAGCAGGCACTGTCAAGAAGAAAAAAACAAGAAAGACGGATAAAAGAAATGATGTAAAATTGGAAAAAACACAATTTATCTCTTGATACACGCCAATCAGCCTGATACATATATGGTAACATAATAAAATCTTGATGTATCTCTTACTATGTTCAGGGAGGATATGAATGACAAAAAATATATCATTTACCCATAAAATAGATCCTTTGTGGGATGCTGTAAAACAGATTCGAAACAAGGTTGAAGCATCATTGAAAAACGAATGTTCTCAGGAACTGTGCGATGCCAGCAAAATGACTGCGTCGGAACTGATAGAAAATGCTGTAAAACACGGTTCTGCTGTCGATAATGGGGAAGGTATACATTTCGAATTTGTTGCAACTGAAAAACAGATAAAGGTGACAGCAGCCAACAAAGTGCAATACAAAGAGGATTTTGAAACGCTCCAGTGTTATATCGATAAAATCAATGAGTCTAACGATCCTCAAGAGCTTTATTTAGAACGGCTGAAAATGCTGATGGACAATACCAGGCTCGTTAAAACACAGCTCGGCCTCTTTCGTATCGCCTATGAAGGCGAGTTCATGCTGGACTATAATTTTGAAGATAACATCCTTACAGTGATTGCAACCCGGGATATTTAAACAGGTCGTTTCAAAAAAAATACTGGTTGTATCGCCAACTCTGTGGCATTTTACGAAGTGTCTGTTTATAAAATTTCGCAGGCGCTTTAAAAAAAATACAATATTGAAAGGAAGCGGATGGTGAAAAATTTCAGCAATGCCTCATTACAGATCGTGATCAGCAATCAGGGAGAAAACAAATATAATATGAACTGGATTGGACAAAGCGATGATAGAACTCCATCAACATCACTCAATCCATATCTTGACAGTCTTATTCCTGCTCTTGCAGGAAGTCAACTGGTTGTAGAGTATACACAGCTCGAATATATGAACTCATCTACAGTTCCACCAATCATCCAGTTTATCAAGAAGCTCAATTCAAATGAAACCACGACATTAATTCATTATGATGCAAGTTCCAAGTGGCAGAGCGCTTCGTTCAAGGCCATTGAAACGCTCTCTCGCATGATGCCTCATATTACCGTAAAAGGTCTGAAATAAAAAACGTTTACAATATTATAAAACAAAACAGGCAAGTATTTTTATCTGAATACCCATGCTATGGCTGTTATATAAAACAGGTCTTGCACTCTTTAATGACAATTCATTGAGATTTGCCTGCCTGAATAAAACTGCCTGTGCAAAGTTTTGTAAAAAATCTGCTCCTACATTTGAAAACAGAATTGGATTTGTCATGCTTGAAAGACATATAGCGCCGCGGTTATTCATAAAGAAAAAGAAATTTGAGTTCACAGTATGAAAAAACAATACTGGCCTTATATCATATCAATAATCATTGCTGGACTATGGATCTTGTTTTTCCCGTATTTTTATAAGGACTTTCTTAACCAGTTTTTCTATATGCCTTTTCTAGGTACTATTGCGGCAACTGTTGCCAATACAACACCTGCTGCTGCAGGCATTGTTTATTTTCCAATATTGACCAGGTTAAATATATCCCCTGTAACAGCGGTTCAGTTTAACCTGATCATTCAGGCTTACGGCATGGGACTTGGCACATTCAAATGGTTTCTTGTGAACAGGAATCTGTTTATATCCAATGTAATTCCAATCTGCCTGGTCGGTGGAATTATCGGTGTGGTCATCAGTATTGTGTTTTTCCCGATAAATTCTCCGGAAATGCTGACCCTGATATTCAATTTAATTGCATTTTTGTTCACCCAGATTATTTTTGTTTCAATTCTCTGCAAACACAAATATCCTAAATTAAGCGTAGAAATGAATGCTGTCAACATATTCATTTTATTCTTTTTTTCATTTATAGGAGGACTCGTTTCCGGCTGGATTGGATTCGGTATTGATACGATGTTTTATTTTATCCTTACAATAATTTTCAAAATCAATCCGGCTGCAGCCATCGTCACCAGTATTTCACTGATGGCAGCAATGTCAATGACGGGGACTGTTTTAAATGTAATTTTTCACGATGTACCTCTTTCTTTATGGTATTCCGCAATTCCGGGAGTGACCATAGCCGGATTATTCTTAGCATCTTATCTGGCTGTTAAACTTGGGGCAAAGAATGTGCTTTTACTATTCACATTTCTACTGAGTATTGATTTTTTCATGACTCTATGGATGCAAAGAACAATTCCCATGAGTCAGTCAGTGAGAATTATGTTAACCTATTCGCTGATTATCTACCTTGTTTTCATCCATGTAAAAATATTCAAGGAAAGCTATAAAGACTTAGGTCCTTCTCTGGGAGAGTTCAAGCCTGGTAAATGATTATCTAAGTATCTCGTATCTCAAAAAACAGATCCGAAACACGCCCGTTTTTCCTTTTTAGAGATCGGACAGTATGTCATGGATGAAGCTGTTTATAAATCTTATATAGAAATTGAAAAAATAAAATGACTGAGAGATCAAACAGGCATCTAAGCGTCTTTATACATAAGTACATCACATAAATGAATTTCAAACATGCTGCCCTTGCCAGGTTCACTATAAAGACTTATACTGCCGTTCATCATCCTGACCAGCCGTTTGACTATCGCAAGCCCGATACCAATTCCTTCATATTCTCTAGAAAGTCTGTTGTCCTGCTGCCTGAATATATCGAAAATTTCTTTCTGCAATTTTGAAGGGATACCGATACCTGTATCTTCAACCGCTATCTTCAAATCAATGCTCTCATGATTATTGTCGAAATCTTTTTTTTCAAGGGGATAAACCTTGATTTTTATATAACCTGTTTTTGTAAACTTTACAGCATTACCAACCAGGTTGAAAAGCGTCTGTCTCAGCCTGATTGTATCTAAAAACAGTTGAGATGGGATATCATTTGAAATATTTATTTGAAATTCAAGCTCTTTTCGAGACAGTTCCACGGAAAATACTTGTTTAATTTCATTGAAAATCGAACGAATATTTATATATTCGCGATTAATTTTTATTTTTCCTGCTTCGATTTTGGAAAGATCCAGGATATCATTGAGCAGAGCCAGAAGATTTTTTCCCCCAGATTTGATAGTCTCAATATAACATTTCTGTGCGGGATCGGTAATTTGAAAATCGAGCATCTCTGCAAATCCGAGTATGATATGTATAGGAGTCCGTAGTTCATGGCTTATATTTGCGATGAATTCGGTTTTGACCAGATTCCCGACTTCTGCTGCTTCCCTCGCTTTTTCCAGATCCTGGATAGTTTCTTCAAGTTCTTTTTTGTGTTTGTAAAGATCGATAAAAACCCGAACCTTGCCGGAAAGTATTTCAGGAATCATCGGTTTTGTCACAAAATCGGCAGCCCCTGTCTCTATTCCTTTTATCTGATAATAGGTTTCCTTGTAAACGGCTGAAATAAATATGACCGGCAGATGTCTGGTTTTTTCGGCCAACCGCATCAATTCCACGGTTTCAAATCCATCCATCCCAGGCATCTGAACATCTATCAGAGCAAGGGCAAAATCATATTTCAATGTCATTGCCAGAGCTTCATTGCCCGATAATGCTCGTATAAAATCGATGTCATGCCTGTTGCTCAACAGCGTTTCAAGGGCAATGAGATTTTCGATTTTGTCATCGACTATCAGTATTTTGGGCCTGAGTTTCATTCAGCACTCCTTTTACTCCCATAATCCCATAAATGCCTGTGCAGAAGTTTTGCCACAAGCGCTAAACCACTTTTTAAGTATCTCACCAAAAGTTTTTTTTAACATCCGCACTGGGTAAAAACAACATCAGCCAGCGGTCATACAACTGGTTGGCAATGCTTCGCTTTTGCCCACCTGCGAGACAATATCATGAAATTTCTGCACAGCTGCTTACTTTTCAAACCAGAAAGCCATCAGAGTCATGAGTCTGTCCGTATCAACCGGTTTTGACAGATAATCATTCGCTCCGACCAGAATGTATCTATCTTTCTCATTTTTCACGGTTTCTTCCATCATCACTATAACTGGCAGATTCTTCAGTTCCCTGCTATAGCGGATTTTTTCAAGAACTTCATAACCATCTATGAGCGGCATACTGACATCCAAAAGCATAATATCTGCGTCCGGGTCTTTATCAAGAATATCCAGACCGTCTTTACCATCAGCTGCTTTAAGAACACATGCTCCTTTATCCTCCAGAAGTTTGGATATTGCAAAGAGATTTCTCATATTATGATCAACAATCAATATTTTTTTTCCTTTAAAAATTTTCTCTTTATCATGAAGTCTATATATAGCTGCCTTATTTTTTCTGGAAAAATTTTCCGTCATTCTGTGAAGGAACAAAGATGTCGCATCAAGCAACCCGTCTTCTGTTTTTATGTATTTAATAACAATAGTCTCGTTGAGTTCCAGAAGTTTATTAATATTTTCACGGCTGATTTCCTTTCCTTCATATACGATAAACGGCGGCAGTTTTATCCCTGTCTCTTCGTTCAATTTATCAAGCATGGCAAATACTGAAATATCCGACAGGTCAAGGCTTGCAATCACACAATCGAAAGATTTGCTTTTTATTTTTTGCAATGCATCTTTGCCTGTTTTAGCTGAAACTATATTCACATCTTGATCAATTATGATATCTTCGATTTTTTTTTCAAGAATATCGTCTGCCTGAATAATAAGCACCGTTTTTATCTTTCTCGTTATCAATGCTTCAAGTCCAGAAAATGATTTTTCAAGTTGCTTTCTTGTTACGGGTTTTGTCAAAAATCCTGCGGCCCCTTTCAGCAATGCGTTTATATTTCTGTCCTCAATGGAAATAATAAGCACCGGAATATGGCGAGTACTCGGAGCATCTTTCAAAAAATCGAGTACATGCCATCCAGTAATTCCTGGGAGCTGGATATCCAGTATAATGGCATCAGGCCGGTATTGTTCTATATATTCCAACCCCTTTTCCCCCTCAATGGAATGTATAAATTTGAAATTCCTTTCATGACATAAGCGGGCAAGAATTCCGGCAAAAACAAGGTCATCCTCTATTATCAATATAACTTGATCTTTTTCAGCGATCAGCTTCCGGTCATCTTCAATCCAGATTTTTTTCCCAGATTCGATTTTTTGCTTTACAGGTATGCTCTTCTGCAAGACAGTTTGAGTATTTCTGTCAGGTTTTCGGATTTTACCGAGGCTATTTGAATCTTTTGTGTCATGAAGATAAAGCGTAAAAGTCGAACCTTGTCCTTCCATGCTTTTCAAATGAATTTTTCCCCCTAAAAGGCTTGCCATACTACGGGAAATAGAAAGTCCGAGTCCTGTTCCCCCGTATTTACGGGAAGTGCTGCCATCAGCCTGCTGAAAAGGTTCAAAAATTTCTACCTGCTTATCATCGACAACACCAATTCCAGTATCGCTTACTGAAATAGCAATAACTTTTTGAATGTCAAGACCGCTGTCAGACAGATCTGCATCAATTTCATCTTTCATATCAGGCCTGTAAAAATCTACAGATACAATCCCCTTTCCTGTAAATTTAATGGCGTTTCCAACCAGGTTTTTGATAATTTGATCCAGTCTTTTTGGATCTGTCCATATGGTTTCAGGTAGCCCTTCATGGATATGTATCTTTAAATCCAGCCCTTTATCGTTGGCAATATACCCGAAAGCCGGGTTGATACTGCCGGCTATATCTTCTATCCTGACAGATTCGATATTCACAGTCATTTTTCCAGCTTCTATCTTGGAAAAATCAAGAATATCATTTATTAATTCAAGCAATTCATTCCCACTTTTATGAATTATTTCAAGCAACTCTACCTGGTCTGCATGAATATTTTTTTTTCTGTTGGCTGCCAGATCTTTTGAAAGGATAAGCATACCGTTTAAGGGAGTGCGAAGTTCGTGGGATATATTGGCCATAAATTCGGATTTATACCGGATGCTTTTTTCCAGCTCACCTGCTTTTTTCTCAAGCTCTTTTCTCGCTGATTCCAGCTCCCGATTTTTTTGAGATAATTCCTGATTGATAATCTGTAGTTTTTCCTGCTCAAAATCGCCTCTTGCTATACATTTAATTCTGTCAAGAATTATCTTCAAGGGTATAGTAATGAATTTTGTAGCGGCCAGTGCAACTACTATTCCGATTATTACCGTTACAAAAAATAGTAAGTACCTCATCAAAATTTTTTTAACATCCTTACTGGGTAGAAATAACAGCGCCTGCGCCTATACAAATGGTGGGCAACAAAACATGCCCACCATGCGAAAAAATATCACAAAATTTTTGTACAGGTATCTTTTAGCGCTTTTTTACAATAATACTTAACAGACCTGAAAAAAGCAAAAGCATGGTCATGCACAGATGAGACAGGTCGAGAAAAATAATGAACTCAGGAGAAAAATTTACACTGGAAAAATTCTTGATGACCAGAAAATTTCCAGTCATTACCAGTCCGGCAAGCAATCCAGCCCTAAGTTGAGACCATATGTCGGGTTTGTATGCTTTTCTGAATATCAGCAGGTAAACAGATAGTTGGTAAGAAAGAATTCCGATAAGTGCAGAGGCTGCCAGATAATGAATTATGTGAGTAATATAAAACTTTGCCAGCCAGCCAAAGCCCGGGATATCGGCTATATAATATCTCTTAAAAACAGGCATCTGCCCGAAACCGCTCAGAACGAGAAAAACCAGGCATATTATATAAAAATATCTGAGGGTTTTCCCCTCTGTTCTCGATTTATATCCAGCCAGCATGTTTTCAACAGGGGCATCCATATTACATATCCTCCTTTCCTGACATTTTTTTTGCTGCCTTATAAGCTTTGCCGATTGCAAGTGAAATCCCGGCTACAGGAGCTATGGCTATCGCTGCTGCCAGCATGTTACCTTGAGCCATTTGATTTTTTACAGGAGAAAAATGGGGTTTTCCTCTTCCCTTTTCAATTGATTCATTAATAGCTTCAAATGAAACCGGCGATATATATATGGTATTTGTCCCACCGTTTTCTTCTGCACCGTAAATAAATCCGCTTGTTTCCTTTGCGATCCTGCGAGCCTCTTTTATAATCTCATCTCTTGGGCCGATGGTCTGAACATTTTCGGGGCAGGATTCAATACATGCTGGCAATTTTCCTTTTGCCACTTTTTGATAACAGCGGTCACACTTGTTCATGATTCCGTTACCAGCAAGGGAGGGTAGAAGATTAAGGTATAAGCCATCTCCGGTCTGGCGCTGGGGAATCTTCCATGGGCAGACGGTGCGGCATTTGGAACCGCCAAGACAGAAATCAGTATCAATTCTCGATATTCCGTTTGAATATTGCTGGGCAGCGCCCCAGGGACAGAGTTTGACGCATGGGGGATTGACACAGTGCATACATCGTCTAGGAATGGTCAGTTCCATAGATTCACCGTCTTTGTTTGTCACTTCCGCGTGCTGGATAAACAGCCAGTTATAAGGCGTGAGTCGATCCATAACCTCTTTTTTCTCCGACCAGTCCTCCACTTTGACCCGGGGAGGATACATCTTTGGAAATGGTTTTTCAGGGTTCGGGAATTTTTTTTCATTGGATTCGCGGCAGGCATACACACATTCTTCGCATCCCACGCACTTGCTGATATCAATGAGTGTAGCCAATTGTCCGCTGCCATCGGATGCAGCAACATTTGCCGGTACGCTCGCTGCTGCGACCGTACATGCTGCTGCAACACTTCCTTTAAGAAATGATCGCCTGGATAATGTCTTTGCCATCTTTGTTCTTACCTCCCTGTCATTTTTTGTCTTAATCTGAAAAAAGTATACCATACTGTAGATCAAGAAGTATCAGATATGAAAATTGTTACAAAAAAAAAATGAAAAAAACAATTTTTTTTAGAAAAACGATTATCACAGACAAAAAATCAATGTTGAAAAAAAAAGAAATTCTGATATGGTTTCAAAACGATGCGGATGTCCGAAAATATTTTTTAACCTTACCTTCAATTGTAAACGGAGATTTGAATCATGGAAAACCTTTATTCCTACGGATATGTTGCTGTCTTGTTTTCCGTCATTTTGTGGGATTATCACGATTCCAGAGATAAACCGGTGGGTGTTGTCAAGATATTGCTTTCTTTATCTATTCTGGCATATCTTGCTGGAGTAATCTTTTCACATGGCACGATTTTTTACAAAATTACGAGAATTCTGCCCCGTGACGTGATTGTCCTTTTGCTGATTATTGTTTTAAGCCATTTTGTGATACGAAATAAGATTGCTACTGCTCTGATGATGGTCTGCATGTTTGCTGTATTAAAATTTTATTACATGGATGTATTACAAACATCTTTTGTCTCGCAAAAAGCCGAATTATTCGCGCAGGGCGAATTTCTGTTTGATATAAAAGACGATAAAATGGTCAGCAGGATCAAAGAACTCCTTGCGGAATATGATGTTACTGTAAAGAAAGCCTTTCCTGAATTAAAAAACAGAGCAGCTTCCGAACTTGACGATTATTATCTTCTGGATATCGGTAACAAGTTTGCTGACGAAGCAGATGAAATTATGGAAAAGCTATATGCCTCAGATACCATAGACTGGGTGGAAAGAAACGAAGTGATCCAGCTCGGCAAGCCTTTAAAGGGAAAAGGCGCAAAATATGATGTTTCAAAAAATTGTGTCAACGATCCTCTGGTTTCCAGGCAATGGGCATTTTCCGCCATGCAGATGTGCAATTTTTTCAAAGCCATGAAAAAAAATAAATTTAAAAAAAGAGTCAAAGTAGCGATTCTGGATACAGGCGTTGATGCGGAACATGAAGATTTAAAAGGTAGTTTTATCTCAACGGACAAAACGTTTGACAAAGACGGAATGGGACATGGAACTCATTGCGCGGGCATTGCGGGCGCTGTCACGAATAACAGAGGAGGTATCGCATCTTTTTTCCCTGGGAAAAATAAATATGTCCGCATTACAAGCATAAAGGTGCTTCAGGATAACGGAGGCGGAAGCCAGCATGGCATCATCAGAGGTGTAATAAAGGCCGTGGACACGGGAGCAAAAGTTCTTTCCCTTTCTCTGGGCGGGCCATCGGATGACCTGGGTCAGAAAGCATGGGAGGAAGCAGTTAAATATGCTGCCAACGCAGGTGCTATCATAGTAGTGGCCGCAGGAAATGAAAATGATAATGCAAAAAACTACGCGCCTGCCGGTGTAAAGGGAGTGATAGCAGTATCCGCAGTGGACAAAGATATTAATAAAGCTGATTTTTCAAATTATGTCAATGATTTGGATATGGCAGTAGCAGCACCGGGCGTGGATATCACATCCACATTTCCAGGCAGCGAATATCGCTCATTTAACGGAACTTCAATGGCCGCTCCCCATGTTGCAGGGCTGATCGGTATAATGAAGGCCATCAAACCGAATCTGACAACTGGCCAAGCTTTTAAGATACTCAAAAGGACGGGTTTAGATACAGTTGATCCTGAAAAAACGGGAAAATTTATTCAACCTGCAAAAGCGATTGCAGCCCTCAGATAAGTACCTATTTTTCCGATAGATTGTCTGAATCAGAACTTTCAGAATTCTGTTCATTCTTTAATCCTGCAAATTCTGATTCAAACATTTTCCACAGTATATTTTGAAACTTATTCTTATCGTCCCTCTTATTGGCTCAGGGATTTCATGGCATCATTCATGATTTCCCTGCGTTTAACCGCTTCAGCCTCATCGCCGAAGGTATCGTTGGTCAATCCTTGAATCATTTGTTCTTTTTGATCTGCGGTCAGTTCGGAATTATCCTCTATATCCTGCTTTTTTGCCCTCCACTCTGTCATAACAGCCATTTCCCGCTCCCGCTGTTCATCTGCCTGTTCCAGGCGGGCTGCTATTTCAGGTGTGAAATATTCCTGACGAAACTCACGGATTAATTCTTTCTTTTCGGTCTCGCTTTCCATCTCTGCGATATCCCGCTGATAGATTCTTATTTTTTCTTTGTAGCGATTGTAGGGTTTGTGAAAATTTTCGACTGTCTCAGACTCTTCACCCCACATATCCGAAGTCAAGCCCTCTAATCTGGATTCCTTTTCGGCTCCATAAATATCTGTGTCGGAAACAATAGATGCACGTCGCAGGGAATACTCACGCACCTTAACTTCAGTTCCGAAAAGAGCATCCGCTATTTCCTTTCCCAGTTTATCCCGCCGAATTTCCTGGATCATGGCCAACTGCTCAATGATATCTTCCGGATTTGATGGATCTCCCCAGTCTTTTCTGGTTTCTGCCAGTCCGATTTCACATTCAAGGTATTGGCGATAGATTTTTAAAACGACTTTTGCGTCTTCTTCGCTCAATCCTGATAACAAAAATGCCTCGACGGCCTTGAAATGATCGTCTAAATCGATGCTCTCCTTGAAGCGTTTTTGAAGAAACTTGAAATATTTGACAGTGGATGGAGTTATCAGATGAGCAGGAATTTCTGATTTTTTGCTTGTTGGTTTCATGTCAGAATCATCATTGGCAGCCAAAGGCATACCTGATTTCAGATCAGGTTTAAGGGCAGAAGGAGAAGTGTCGATCTTTTTTCGATATTTTTGCACATCCTCGACTCGAACAGAATCATTTTTATCGAAAATATAGTCGGAACCAGCTATGGCGGGTTCGCCTGAATTTTTAGAAGCTTCTTCAGAAGCCTTTTCAGAAGCCTTCTCAGAAGCCTTCTCAGAAAACAACAGGACATACCCAAATCCGAAAAGAAAGATGAGACCGATAATAGCTGAAATCTTTTTTCTATTCATGAAACACTCTTATAAAATCAAGTTAAAAATACAAAAAGGAGGCATTAAGAACTGACATGCCTCCTTTTCACATCAAATTTTAAACAACACTTGCTTGTTTATTAATATCCCATATTTTTTAAATCGCTTACGATATCAACAAAATGCTCTCCTGCATCAAATCCGGGAGTTATACCGAAAAAATGACCGATTGCATTGATATGTGAAACACCGCCTGCCCACCATGCACCAGATTCAACGCCTTTGAATGTACCCCATTTTGCAGAATCCACTGAAACAAGGCCGTCGTTTGCTCCTTCATAAAAGTTCAAAAGGACCCATGATGGTTCAAGTACCATGTCTGCAGTTATAGTCTTGATCTTGGTTGCATAGCTCTGGTAATAAATTTCAGGCATGTCAGGAGTGTTAGGGTTAAATACATTGTTCATATAATCCCGGGTAACTCCGTAACCGTTGGCGATGGAATCAGGATCTGTATCACCATAGACAAAGCCCGCTATAAAGGTATTGACCATCCATCCAACAAAACCTTCCAGAGGATCAGGAACTATTCCCATGATTACGTCAGCGGCTGCACTTCCGCGCTGGGGGCTGCAATAGCTTGTGTGAGAGACGATTTTATCATCCAGTCCGAGATTGGAAATAGCGTAACGTGTGTAAATCCCTCCGTGGGAATGGCCGATTACATTAAATTTATCTTTGCCGGAAAGTATCGCAATTTCCATGACCTGCTGCTTCCAGTCTTCTGCCTTGGCTTCGGAACTATCCATTGAGTTCACACTGGTCACATAGACTTCGCATCCTTCGTCCTCAAGTGCATCTTCAATTCCCCACCAATAATCAATAAATCCAAGCATATCATCATGAGCGAACATTCCATGAGCAAGGATCACCGGATTTTTGGTTGCACATTTATCATTTTCTCCGCCTGCAAATAAGAATGAAGGAATAAAAAAGGCCATTACCAGAATTAAAACAACACTTTTACGATACATGGATATACCCCTGTTTGCTAAAAAATTAAAAAAAGTGAATGACATGCATTCACTACAAGAACTATTTTTTTTTTGGTGAACGCTGTTTACATATAAAAGCTCAGATCCGTTGTCAATAACAAAATAAAAAAAATCGTATTTTTTTGATATAAGAGATGTCAAAAGAAAGAATATACTCAGGATTGCACATGATTTTCAGCAAAGGGCAAGCAAGCACAAGGGATTGCCCCTGCGGATTGTTACATAATATATGATCAGGTACTTATCAGGTACTTAACTGATACCTGTGTAAAAATTTTACCACATTGCAGATGGGTATTTTTTTCCTTTTGTTCATGACAAAAGCATCAAAAAATGATATATTCCTTAAATAGTTAATTTTAAATAAAAAATCACTTCAATCTGATAAGCCTTGAGATATAACGGAAAAACTCATGCAAAAAATATTGCAATCTGCCATCATCGTCCTTTTATGCTTGAGCCTCGGGATGAATATCGTTCTGTTTAACAGACTGATAGAAATGGAGCGTGAGTTTTCCGGCCAGAAAACCTATCTCAAGAATTCAATCGACAGAATAAATGACAGGATGGAAGAATTTTTCCTGCATCGACAAAATCTTTTATCTGCCGTGCCGGAAACAAAGGATACATACAACCTAACCGAAGATAACAATTTACCGTCTCAAATGTACAAAAGTCTTGATCCACCTGAAATTAAAGAAAAATTTCAAGAAGAAATTCCAAAAGAGGTGTACACAGCTAAAAACCATAAAAATCAAAAACCAGATGATGACCCTGCTTTTCATATTTATGAAACCAGAGATACAGATACCTTGTGGGATATAGCCAAATTTTTTTATGAATCAGGTAAATATTACCCTGTGATCCTGGAACATAACCCGGATTTGCAAATTTATCGCATTGGATATGGCATAAAGATAAAATTATTGAAAAACAACACGATAGCGTCTGAAATATATAACAGAATCGTAGTTAAAAAACATGGGAGCCTATACTGGAATTATACGGCAAAAGAAGGGGATACCTTTGAATCCATTGCATCACGAATCAGCAGATCAAAAGATATTTTAAAAATAATTCCGGAATTTTCGCCTGGCACGAATCCAGTACCAGGTCAGAAAATTCCAGTATATCTCTATTGAAATTATATATCCAGAGTACCCACTTCAAGAGCATGGTTCTGGATGAATTCTCTCCTTGGTTCCACCACGTCTCCCATGAGCAGAGAGAAAATAGCATCACTTTCTATGGCATCTTCCACCTTGACTCTGAGCATGAGCCTTTTTTCAGGGTCCATGGTGGTTTCCCATAATTGATCGGGATTCATTTCGCCAAGACCTTTGTAGCGCTGAATATTAATCCCTTTTTTTCCTTCTTCAATCATGTGTTGAAACAATTTCTTCAAATTTTCCAATTCAATGGATTTTTCGTCATTTCCCTTGTTGAACACGTAAAAAGGAGGATTGTCATATTGAAAGACCTTGTTGCTCGCAGCCAGGCATTTCTGGTATCCTGCGGAATATACGAAACCGCCCCGACCAATCTTTACCGGAAGAAGATCCCTGTAACTCATCAGTTCATCTCCTTTTGCCTCTCTCTCAAAAGGAATCACCATCATCTCATGAACTCCGCGTTCGGGGTTCCAGATGATTTCTTCCGCACCATACCCTTTTTCTACAAGATCCAGCCGCAATTGCTCCATCTTTTCTTTATCTTCAAGAAAAGTCTTGTCATAAACGCCCTTTTTCAACATGAATTCCACCAGGTCAGGATCAATACCCTGTCGATTTATAGCGGCCAGAGCATTGATATAAACCGTAAGATCTCCCAGAAAATTCAATAATTCATCATCTTCGACACGTTTTTTTTCTTCCCCGACAACAAGTATTTTTTTATCGCGGATTCTTCTCAGGATATGAGAACTGTATTCGGATTCGTCTTTTAAGTATATGCCTTTTTTACCCTTACCCACTCGGAAAAGAGGAGGTTGTGCGATATAAAGATAACCTCTTTTTATCAAATCAGGCATCTGCCGATAGAAAAATGTCAGAAGCAGAGTTCGGATATGTGATCCGTCAACATCCGCATCTGTCATAATGATAATTTTGTGATAACGAATTTTTTCTATATCATACTCTTCTTCACCCACTCCAGTGCCAAGAGCCGTTATGATATTTTTGATTTCATCGCTTCTCAATATTTTGTCAAAACGGGCTTTCTCAACATTCAGGATTTTGCCTTTCAAGGGAAGAATAGCCTGAAATTTCCTGTCCCGGCCCTGTTTGGCAGAACCACCAGCAGAATCTCCCTCAACAAGATAGAGTTCTTTCTGTGCAGGATCAGATTCCTGGCAGTCAGCCAGCTTTCCTGGAAGAGTGGAATCAATGAGCGCGCCTTTGCTCCTGGCCAGATCTCTTGCTCTTCTAGCCGCATCTCTAACCCTGGCAGCTTCCACAGCTTTTGTCAGGATTTTTTTGGCAACAGCCGGATTTTCTTCAAGAAAAATGCCAAGTTTTTCGTTCACCAGAGATTCCACAAGACCCTTAACCTCGCTGTTGCCAAGTTTGGTCTTGGTCTGGCCTTCGAATTGGGGTTCTTTTATACGCACACTGACAATAGCGGTCAGACCTTCGCGGATATCGTCTCCCCCGATTTTTACCTGAAAATTTTTCGGCAGATTCCCACCTGCCACATAGGTATTAATACTCCTGGTCAACGCGCCCTTGAAACCGATTAAGTGAAAACCACCTTCGGCAGTATTGATATTATTGGCAAAGGAAAAAATTTTTTCAGCGAAGGTGTCGTTATACTGCATCGCAACTTCGATCTGCACATCGTTTTTTTCACCTTCAATAAAAATTGGCTCGTGCAAAACCGTGGTATGACGATTCAGATATTCGACAAAAGAGCAAAGCCCGCCTTCATAGAAAAACTCGTTTTTCTTTTCCGAACGCTCTTCTTCAATAGTTATGGTCACACCTTTGTTCAGAAATGCGAGTTCTCTGAGCCTTCGACTCAAAGTGTCAAAATTGAAATCATTGATATTCATGATTCCATGATCGGGGGCAAACTTTATTTTTGTACCCTGCTTTTCGGTTTCACCTGTGACCATCAGTTCACAGGTCTTAAGCCCCTTTGAGTAAGTCTGATAATGAATCTTTCCTTCCGAATAAATACTGAGTTCCAACTCAACAGAAAGAGCATTCACCACAGAGATACCGACTCCATGAAGCCCTCCTGAAACCTTGTAGGAATCATTGTCGAATTTTCCGCCTGCATGGAGCTTGGTCATCACAACCTCGGCAGCGGGAATATTCTCCTTTTCATGCATGCCAACCGGAATGCCCCGGCCATTGTCTTCGACTGTTACGCAGTTGTCTGTATGAATGATTACGCTGATCGTATCGCAGAAACCAGCCATAGCCTCATCAATACTGTTATCCACAACTTCGTAAACAAGGTGATGAAGCCCCTCGACATCAACGTTTCCGATGTACATGGACGGCCGTTTTCTGACCGCTTCGAGACCTTCAAGAATTTTTATGCTGTCTTCGTTGTATGTATTTGTATTTTCTGTCATATTTTCATCGGCATGATTGCAGTTAAAAAGTTATTATCATTTTCTCCCCTTACCAGGCACGGATTCTTCAAATCGAGAATATTTAATACGGCTGTTTTGTCTTCGACAGCATTAAGCGAATCGATAAAAAACCTGGGATTGAATGCCAGTTCGACCATATCACCGTCATAATCAATTCCCATATCTTCTTTTGATTCTCCAAGATCAGGATTGGTTGTTGTGACCTCCAGTCGATTGCTGTCAAAGCTGAATACAACGCTCTTGTAATCGTCTGAAGAAAGTATCGACATTCGTTTCAGCATCGAAATAAGCAACTGCCTGTCGATACTTATATCACTTGATCCTTCCTTTTGGGTTATGATACCGGCATATTTCGGAAAATCTCCTTCCAACAGCCTCAAAACAAGGGTTTCGCCCTCTTTTTTGACAATAAAATGGTTTTCCTTGAACCCAAGCTGAACCTTGCCTTCTGACCCCAGAAACTTACTGACTTCCGACATTCCTTTTTTCGGAATAAGAAACCCTTCAATGTCTTCTGGTATTTCAAAGTCACCTTCAAAAGGAGCCTCAATTTTTGAAAGCCTTGATCCGTCAGTAGATATCATCTTTGCCACTTTTTCTTCCGCAGCAGCAGGATCTTTTTGAAAAAAGAGGCCGTTGATGTGTGCGCGTTTTTCATCTGTTCCGGTTCCGATGATAATCGATTTATCGATCATCCGCTTGAACAGAACTGCTTCCATTTCAAAAAAATTTACATCCTCTATCACTGGCATGTCAGGAAAATCATCTGGATTCATGCCCATGATATGATATTCAACTCTTTCATTTCCAATTTCTATCCATCGGTTATCAATCTCATGGATCAAAATCTCTTCACTGGGAAAATCACGTATTATTTCATAGAGTTTTTTCCCATTTACAGCCACTGTTCCACCGGACTCAACTCTGGCTGGATAAAAGCCCTCAAAACCTGTCTCAAGATCTGTAGCGGAAATGGTCATACCCGAACCAACAATTTTGATAAGTACAGATCCTGTAATAGACAACGAGGTTTTCCGGCCGATAATGCCCTGGACTTTTGCCAGTACATCACGAATATCGCTTTTATTTATGATAAATTCCATATTTAATTTTCCAAATTAATAGATTGCAAACGATTTTAACCACTTATCCATTGTCGAATACCAGTGACAGCCTTTTCTTCCCACTCATCTGAAATCCTCAATTTTATGAAATACGTAAACATCCTGTCAAGAAGTGTAATGACTTTCTCATACAGATAAACCTTTTCCAGAACAGCGCCTTCAAGATCCTCTTTCAACTCTATCGATCCAGTTTCCGGTGGTTTTAATCCGGAAATATTCAGACTCTCTCCTTTAAGTGAAAACCGCCACTCGTTATCTCCTGTCTGATAAATAAGATTGATTTCCGTGACGACAGCTCCTTTTTTCAATGCCAGAACACCTTCTTCCAGGCTTGCGTCATCCCCTTTTATGGTGACACTCTCCACCTGATCATTTGTCAAGTTTTCCAAAATGATCCGGTTACCTATATCAAAAACCACAAGTTCATTATCTATGGATTTTAACAAATCAGGATCATTTTCAATGACATACCAGAGCCAGGTTAAAAATTCGTGTCCTAAAAACTTGTATCGGTTATAGGCTATGGAAACATCAAGCATTCGCTACTCCGTAAATCTTGTGGGAGAAAGATTATTGATTATGCCCTGCTCTTTTTCAGAGAGACTGGACTCGAAAAATCCGCAAGTGTATGGGAACAGACGAATCAGATTTGGACCAAAGGATTTTGGAAAAATGGTTTCCAGTTCCTCGTTCGCTGATTTCTGTGTGGAAAAAAACCACAAAAAGGAATCTTCTACGCTCCAGAGCAGGTCATATGAATTCGGAACGGCAGGCATTCTTATGTTCAAAGTATTAATCACATGATCCTTTATGCCTTGCTTTTCATTACGTGAAAGAGAATCCCTGCCGGTTTCGGCCATTTTTCGCGCAACAGCTTCGGTATAAAGTTTTTTTACAACCTTTGCTGGAATGCTTTTCTTGTCGATTCTTAATGAAAAAAGCATATAAGTCCCAATAACAAAAGAAGATCCATCAAAATCAGGTACATAAGGATCTTCAAAAGATGTCCATCCCACAGCTTTTTGTTCAGGTTCGTTTTCTATGTCTGAAATAGCGTTTTTTTTCAAACCCTTCTCAATTTTTTCAAGTACCGGGGCTTCTATTATTCCTTCCACCCTGTACCGTGCTATCGAAACTGTTGATGACAACAAACTCATAAGACAAAAACCTTATTATCAGTTAATAAAAAAATCAGTATATCCTTTTTATTGTCTGCTTACAAGGAAATTTGTACCTTTCTGAAAACATAAGTGCCTGTGCAAAAGTTTTATCACATTTAATCCACATCCTCATGCATAACACACAGCCCGGAGATGAATCTTTCAGCAGTTCCGTTGACCTTCTTCTGCACAGGCACACATTGTTTATTGTTATTATCTTTTTTCTTTTAAAGAAAACAGATATTAATAATAAGCAGTGTGCGTTTATATAGTAACTTTGTAACATACTTGTTTTATATGTATTTATTCGCCAAATCATTGTGCATAACTATGTGCATAACTTGTGCATAACTTGTGAGTTTTGCACACCCTTTTATTTTTTGTGCATAACTCACGAGTTATGCACAAGTTACTGACAAGTTACTGACAATGAGCGACAGAGATGTTCCAAAAAATCTGATATTTTCTGATAACCATCACATTTTATTGACAATAGCAAGATTGTCACATAAATTTGAGTTTTAATAAAATCAGCAGGTTATCTTGAGATGCCAAAAAATTGGGAATGTTCCTTATACACCCTGGTTATTCACATTTCAGAATTATGTGATATAATATGATGTGTGAAAGTCTGTTGTCTGTATTTTTATGAATTTGAAATTTCGGTAAGCTTCGAAAGTCGAGGTTTTTCGGATATGCTTGAAATCAAAAATCATGCTATATAAAGGAGTTTGAGTGGAAGATAATCCATTAAAAGTGATTGACCTTGATAACGATGCTGTATTAAAAGTATATGATAGATCACGCAAAATAGCTGGTGACAGGTGGTTTCTGTCTATAGCCGTTCAGGTCGAAATTTCTGTACATCAGCTAAATTCAATATCCATTGAGGGCTATGGTACGATAAATCCTGATGATATGGCCAGAGATATGGGGGATGTGATCATATACGAACAGAAGATTGAACGTAATTTCGTGGATAGTGGCCAGAAGGATCTGTTATTTGAGCAGCTCCTGGAATCTTATTTGAACAATTCAACTGCTTATCTGTCACATAAGAATTTTCCAATAAGATACGCCTCAAAAATTTATCGAGATTATCTGGAAAAACAAAAATGGTATAAATGACAATCATGAGATGTCTCAATATTAAATATATCAGGGGAATTGTCATTGCGATTATTCTCATGTTTTTTTATGCTGCGAGCAGTTTTGCGGACATATATAGATATGTGGATAAACAAGGAGTGACTCATTTTACCAACATTCCCACATCCTCTTTGTACAGACCATATTTAAGGACAGGGAAAATTCCCTACTCCAGTAAGAGATATGACCGTATCATCAATCAGGCATCAAAAAAATATGGTGTATCATTTTCTCTGGTCAAAGCCATTATAATGACTGAATCTGCATTTAATCCCAGAGCTGTATCAAAAAAAGGAGCTGTGGGATTGATGCAGATCATGCCCCAGAATTTCAAGACTCTCAAAATTACAGATCCCTTTGATCCATATCAGAATATAATGGGCGGAACCATGTATTTCAAAGGGCTTTTAAAACGTTTTAACGGAAAATTGTCTTTTGCACTCGCCGGCTACAATGCCGGGCCAAATCGGGTTGATCAATACAATGGCATTCCTCCGTATGCTGAAACCAGAGGCTATGTAAAAAAGGTCATGAGATATTACAGAGTCCTTAAAAGTAAAAGCTGATAAGAAATTTTCTGAATCAGGATTCAGACATACAGAAAGTGTAAGGGTTGTGGGTGAAGGATGCCGAAAATGTCAATAAGTTATTGCGTAGATACTTAAAACTTATGCACAAGTACTTATTTTGCGAGGAAAAATTATTCTTGCCAGATTTTTTATCCTCCAATATTCACTTTCAGGTTGAAACTTCTGAGCTTTCCAGCAATCGATTCCATCTGAAAATTATTCGGCGTGACAACCTTTGGCAGACCATATTTCATAGCAAATCGTCTGTATTTACCCTTTGCCGAATCATGATATGGCAGAAGACAGATTGATAATACATTCGGAATAGACGATACAATACAACCGGTTTTTTCAATATTTTCATCATCCGTGTTGATTCCAGGTATGACAGGAATCCTGATGATTGTATCAATTTGTTTTTCGGCTGCAAATTTCAGATTTTTTATGATCGATTCGTTTGAGACTCCTGTGAATTTTCGATGTTTTTCATCATTGATCATTTTCAAGTCGAACAATAAGAGATCCGTTTTTTTGATAATTTTTTTAAAAACCGGAAGATCCGCATACCCTGAAGTATCCACCGCTCTGTGTATATCAAGATACTCGCAGGCATCAAGCAGTTCGCACAGAAAATCAGCCTGCATCAATGGTTCACCACCAGAGAAAGTCACTCCCCCTTTTGATTCATCGTAAAAAAGGATATCCTTTTCGATGATTTGTATTATATCTTCTATATCGACACGCCTGCCTGCTATCTGAATGGCTTCCGACGGACAGATTTGAGCGCATTTGCCGCATCGGACACAATTTTTGTCAGTATTCATTCCCTGGCCGGTTAAAGAAATCGCTTTTTCAGGGCAGACATCAATACATTCGAGGCATCCGATACATCGGTCTTTTTCATATATTTTTTGAGGCTTGCTATTAATACTTTCAGGATTGTGACACCATAAACAGGACATGGGACACCCTTTGAAGAAAATCGTTGTACGGATTCCAGGTCCGTCATTTATAGCATATCGTTTTATATCAAAAATTGTGCCTTTCATATGGCTTTTTTTATCCGATTCGGAAGATAAGTACCTGTGCATAAATTATGTTATATTTATTGTAGGGGCAAACCCTATTGGTTGCCCTCCGTACAAGGGCAGGCACAATGCCTGCTTGCTGCACGCGCTTTTCATATCGTAGAAAACAGAGGCGGGAAGACAGCCGTGGTAAAGAAATGTGCAAAACTACTGCTGCCCGGATTCAAGCAATTAATTCCGAACATGATATGCTTTCAATCCGAATCCGGGGATTTTTTACATCGGCTGCCATGTGACATTTGTATCCAGTATCGATATTCAGAGCCTTGTAATACCAGCTAACACCGTACAGATTTGCCCTGTCTTTTGAAATCATAATATCCTCAATGGGAATTGACATTCCCCTGCCATCAGCTTTCATCACGCTTTCTTTTATTGTCCAGTATTCAAAAAAACCAGCAAAAGGGGCATCTGCCTTTTCGATTCTTTCCCATTCGTCTTCATTCATGTATCTTTTGAAATCAGATATATCTATTTGTCTGATTTTTTCAATATCCAGACCAATTCTGGCTGAATTAGAAATTCCGCAGATTACATAATTTCCTGAATGAGAGATATTAAAATCAATGTTTTCTTCTTTTAATACAGGTCTGCCGTGTGATGTTTCTTCAAGCCTTTCCAGAATATCCAAACTTGCTAAATGCGAATCCGGGTCGTTAGGATTTGGAGCATTGGAATCCAGATGATTGGAATCTGGACGGCTTGAATCAGCAAATCCGTATCTTAAAAGAAGTTTTCCCAGAAGAGCTGAATGGCGATCCTGCCATCTTATATATCTTGCGATTCTGCTGGCAATGGAAACTGGCATCATGTCAACAGCTCTGTTCCAAAGGTTGTCTGGAAGGGGAGTGTCGAAACTGGTATGGTAAATAGCTATCATTTATTTATTCTGGTTGGTCGAGAAGTTTTTTTGAAATAATGTCAGCAATGTCCTGGCAATGGTCAAAGATAAAAAAATGGTGTCCTAAAAATTTTTTCAGATCCAGGGGACGGCTTGTCACTTCCTGCCAGGTCGTGGCTTCTTCCGGCGTGAAATTTTCTATAGTGCCAATCATGGCGGTTATGGGAATATCCAGAGGCTTTGCTTTTTTATCATATTCGTATGTGGTTATGGCATGGTAATCGGCTTTTAAAATCGGCAGAAAAAGTTCTATCAATTCCTGTTCTCCGGCCACTTCGTCCGAGATTCCCCCAAGTTCTATGACTTTATCCAGAAATTGAGCGTCGGGTAAAAGATGAATACCTTTTTCCTTTGAGGGGACAGGAGGCCCTTGTCTGCCTGAGACAAACAGGTGCAGAGGTTGAGGCATGTTTTCATCCCGGAGTTTTTTTGCCATAAGATATGTAAGGGTAGCACCCATGCTGTGGCCGAAGATGGCAAAAGGTCTGTTGTTCAACTGTTTTTTTATTTCGGTAAAGACATGGTCGAAAATTTTTCCAATATCGGTAAAAAGAGGCTGGCCCATTTTCCTGCCATGTCCTGGCAGATCAATTCCAACAGGTTTTATCCGACTGTCAAGACGGGATTCTATATCACGATAGGAATAGGCTGTCCCCGCAGCAAAAGGAATGCAGAAAAGTTGTATCTCTTCATATTGAGAAGATTTGTGTTCATTGTTCCGATAATCTATCATGGTTCATTATTCCTTCAATAAAAAAGGGTTCATCCTTACGGACGAACCCTTTTTTATTATTTTATTCGTTTAATCTGTTCTTATTCTGGTCTTGTTCTGGTTTTATCAGGCTATGCCATTCCTTCTTCTTTGACTGTGACCACTATCTTATACAGTATGGTCAGAATCAAGAATCCAGTACACCAGATACCCAGAGTAATTATGAGTTCTGGACAGGTTGGCACATACTCGGACACATGGTGAGTAGGTGAAGGTACAAAACCACCTGAAATCATGCCCATGCCCTTGTCGATCCAGGTTCCGATGAAAAGCAGAACACAGGTGAGAGCAAGAATGGACTCGTTGTTTCTTGTAATCGGGTTGACCAGCAGAATAATGGATATCACCATGAGAATCATTGATGCCCACATCCAGGGAACAAGTACTCCGTGTCCATGAAGACCGAAGAACAGGTAAGTAAGATGATCCATATGTTCGGGAATACCACTGTACATGGCAACGAAAACCTCACATACGAAAAAGAAGACATTCGCGATCAGAGCATAAGTGATAATTTTGGAAAGAGTCCTGATAGCTTTTGTTCCCGCATCGAATTTCGTTATCTTTCGAATCAAAAAGACGAGAAGGAGCAGAAAGGCAGGCCCTGCTGCAAAAGCGGAGGCCAGAAATCTCGGAGCCAGAATCGCTGTCAGCCAGAATCCTCTGCCGGGAAGACCGCAGTACAACCAGGCTGTAACAGTATGAATACCGAATGCCCAGGGTATCGAAAGATAAATCAGGGGTTTGATCCATGCCGGAGGCGGAGCTGAATTTCTTTCAGCTTCCAGCACTTTCCATCCGATGACAATGTTCAAAATCAGGTATCCGTTCAACACGATCATGTCCCAGAAAAGCATGGACTTGGGTGTTGGATGCAAGAGGACGTTAAAAGCCCTCATGGGCTGCCCGAGATCTGCAATGATGAACATAAGACACATGCAGATTGCTGATACAGCGAGAAATTCTCCAAGAATAGTGATTTTCCCGAATGCTTTATAATCGTGCAGATAGTAGGGCAGTACAAGCATCACGCCTCCTGCGGCCACGCCGACAAGGAAAGTGAATTGTGCAATGTAAAATCCCCAACTGACGTCCCTGCTCATGCCGGTGATTCCCAGACCGTAAACAAACTGCCAGATATAACACAATCCGGCCGCTCCGATCACACCCAGCAGCGCCAATATCCAACCATAGTATTTTTTGCTTCCTTTAAAGGCTATTTCAAGCATAAGCACCTCATACGATGTAATACAAAGCCGGTCCGGTACCCAGGCCCGGCTTACGACGGATTGTAAAATTTTCACTCAGCCATTTGGAAACTTCTGATTCGTGATCATTGAGATCGCCGAAGGCAATAGCGCCATTAGATGCTTCCACACATGCGGGCATTTTTCCTACTGCCAGCCGTTCTGCACAGAAATTACATTTTTCCACAACACCCTTCATTCTCGTGGGAAATTCAGGGTTACGGTCCTTGATATAAGGACGTGGATCACGGAAATTGAAGCTTCTTGAGCCATAAGGACATGCAGCCATACAAAACCTGCATCCGATACAGCGGTGGAAGTCCATCAATACAATCCCATCGTCCCGCTTGAAAGTTGCTTTTGTAGGACATGCCTTGACACAGGCAGGATTTTCACAGTGATTACACATTACCAGAAAAGGCAATGCTTTTACCCTGTCATTTACGTGATGGTTTTCCAGAGAGGGAAAAGCGTGCTTGTATTCCTCTGGCCAGATCCACTTAATTTCGTGCCTTTTATTGGCTGGTTTGTAATCTTCATGCTCTTCGTCCAGAAAATCCGGCACATTATGAGTCTTATGACAGGCTTCGATTATGGGGTGAAGGTCTTCTTCGGACGTAAATTTACGAGTGTCAATGACCATAGCCCATTGTTCAGCGGAAAGGGCTTTGTCTCCCTTTTTTACTTTCGGCTGAGAAGCGTCATGGGAAGAATCAGAAGCCAGGACATCCCATGTCGGTTTGGCCCCGACACCCAGCGCTGTGATGCCGGCTACTTTGAGAAAGCGTCTTCTGCTTTTTTCCATTATTTCTTCTCCTTCGGATTGTCAATGTGGCAATCCCAGCAATAGGGATTAACCGACGCATAATTATGGCATCTGTCACAGAATTCAGCTTTGTTTGAGTGACAGTCAAGACAGGTATTTGTAAGGCTCATGTTAAATTCCTTACCTTCTTCGTTCACATATACCCGCTCGCCATTTCGTACCACCGATTCTCTCCAGACATCAAGAAGCTGCATATGTTCGGCTTTCATATAATCCTTGGATCTGACGCAGTTTTTAGCTGCCTGAGCCTTCTTTGTCAGTTCCAGTTGAGGAGCCGGTGCAGCTTTCAGATGATTATACCAGAAAGGAAAGGTTATAAGGACCACAAATATAACCAGGCCGGCCACCACCTTGCCTTTGTCATACATCTGTTTTTGATCAGGCATCATCCTCCTCCATTCCCGGCAGCGGTTCACCGCGCAGATCAGTTTCTCTTTTTGTTTCACCCGGCATGATCAAAGCGTTGGCAACCAGTTCTGTCATACCGGTTGTATCCACTTCAGGAACCCAGTATTCTAGAGAAGTCGGTAAAGCTGCCCTGTCGATTGCACAAACACAGGCCAGCATATTAACGCCGAATTTTTCATGCACATATTTAACCGCATTGGCCCTTGGCAGACCCCCTGCCAATCTCAGTTCCATATTCTCACCAGCGTTCAGACCAGCGCCGCTGCCGCAGCAGAAAGTCTGTTCCCGGATGGTATTGGCGGGCATTTCATAAAAATGGTTACATACATTTTTGATCACATACCTGGGTTCTTCGAACATTCCCATTCCCCTGGCAGGATTGCAGGAATCATGGAAGCTTACCTTAAAATTGTCGTTTCTCGACGGATCAAGTTCCAGCTTGTCATGATGAATGAGATCTGCAAGAAACTCAGCAATATGAACCATTTTGGTCGATTTGGCATTTTCGAATTTTGTGCCTGTGATGGGAGAAACTGGCTCTTCGAGAAAATCCGCAGGCCCGTTCATTGTATCCATATACTGGTTGATTACCCGCCACATATGGCCGCATTCGCCGCCGAGAATCCATTTGACTCCAAGGCGTTTGGCCTCAGCGTACATTTTTGAGTTAAGCCTTTTCATGGTCTCATGAGATGTGAAAAAACCGAAATTGCCACCCTCGGAAGCATAGGTACTCCATGTGATGTCAAACCCGTATTTCTCTCTCAGATAGTGAAAGAGCATCATGTATCCCATACATGTGTAAGTTCCCGGATCAGCAAACACATCTCCTGAAGGAGTGATAAAGAGGATGTCGGCCCCTTTCCGGTTGAAGCTCGGATCTACGTTGATGCCTGTGATCTCTTCGATATCTTCAACAAAAAATTCGAGCATGTCCTTGAAAGCATGGGGCTGGATTCCAAGATGGTTTCCGGTCTGGTAACAATTGGCTATGGGAGTTGCTATCCAGTCGATGTTGAGACCGATCAGATTAAGCAGTTCCCGGCCCATGATAGTGACCTCGGCAGTGTCTATTCCGTATGGACAGAAAACCGAACAGCGCCGACACTCGGTGCATTGGAACAGATAATACCACCATTCCTTAAGTACATCGAGGGTCATTTTCCTGCCGCCCCCGATTTTTCCGAGAATCTTGCCTACGGTTGTAAAATCGTTTCTGTAAATAGAACGCAGCAGCTCTGCTCTCAATACTGGCATGTTTTTGGGATCGCCGGTTCCAATAAAGAAATGGCATTTATCCGCACATGCGCCGCATCTTACACAAATATCCATGAAAACTTTGAAAGAACGAAATTTATCCAGCCGTTCTTTAAATCCTTCATGGATGATCTGTTGCCAGTTTTCGGGCAGTTTCCAGTCGTCTTCCAGGGGATTCCAAGGTCTTGCATTGGGCAGCCCGAGGATTTCGACGCTCTTGTAATTGGATGCGTAACAATACATCCCTTTCCGGATTTCGGTCGGGGTATTCATCCAGTCCGTTTGGGGCATCTTATGATCAATGCCCGTCAAAAATTCATCTGGTTTCGGAAGGTCTGACATTAAATTACTCCTTTACCTCGGCGAGTTCCTTATCCACCGGGAGTCCGGCGTCAATCATTTTTTCCCTGTAATCGTCTTCATATTCTTCATAGGTATGAGTCTTGACTGGATAATTCCACGGATTCGAATAGTGTTTTGCGCGTGTGTCCGTGGTCAGATTTCTGGTAGGACTCATGAAGATACCACCCATGTGCATCAATTTGCTGAATGGGAAGTAAATAAGAAGAACGCTCACAAAGAACAGGTGGACATAGAATGTTGCCCCTACGCCTTCCGGAATTGTGGGATTCAACGTTACCAGACCCATCGTAAACGCCTTTATTCCCACGATATCCACTTTTGAGGCATATCTCATCATGATACCGGAAACTGCGATTCCGATAATCAGAAACAAGGGGAAATAATCAGCAGCCAGAGAGACATACCTGACCTGGGCCAGAAGGATTCTTCTTGCCAGCAGATAAATCGCTGCTGCAAGAAGTACGATACCCGACATGTAAATACCGGGCAGGCCGACCTGAAAAGCGTCCGTAAAGAATTCCACGCGAAAGAAGCTGTCAAAAAACTCCAGCGCACGCACGAAATAGGGTATCGGTTCTGCAAAAAACCGAAGATGCCTTACGATCGTTACCAAAAAAGCCCAGTGAAACGCCAGAGCGCCAAGCCACAACCACAATTCCCAGGAATAAGAGAGTATGCCGTTGCTTTCCCGTTTGAATTTCAGGTTCCTGAACAGAGACCGGAACAACATAACTTCCAGTATCATCCTCACCACCACGCCTGCTTTGGTCGTGGGGTTGTCTATCGGGGATGATTCTATCCAGGTGAGTGATTTTTGTTGTCCGCAGGTCGTTGGGATACGGAACGGAACCGGAGATTCTGACCAGCCCTTTATCCGTCTGACAAACCCTATTATGAATATGGTCAGAGCGATCAGAGGAATGAAGATACCAAACAGAGTCTTCAGCCCAAACGCCGTGACACCAACATAGGGAAGCAGAAAGAGTACAAAAATCGCGAGCAGTGAAAACATGTACTTTCCATTCATTGTTGCCATTACCTCACTTTCTTCGAGTAAACGCTTTACTTACGGATGCCGTAAAAATCGAAAAACCGATTCCCCGCTTCCGAAAGCACACACTGCATTATACTTATGCCATATATGGCAATTAAACCTTTGCTCCAGACTCTTCATTTTCTGCATCCAAATCTTCTGCGTCATGGAGCAGACCGGGATCATTTCCATGTTTGTCCCGCAAAAGTCCTGCACGCTCAAATGCACTGAATGATATCCTTTTTGCCTCATTGGCCCGGATTTCATAGATCTGTTCCCTGCATTTCATGTAAATATCAAAACCGTACAGGGCGATCTGGTCGATTCCAGTCTCAATATCACGGAACTGCCCGACCAGTTTCGGGTCATTTTTGACTTCATCCCGTATTATCCTTTTTAAATAAAAAACAAATCCCACGGCTTTTGAAGGGGTAAAACTCTGAATAGCCCGAATCCTTATGATGGGATCAAGAAAAGAGGTCACTTTTTCCGGGTCAATCTCTTCAATGCACAACTGGTCAAACAAGCCATCAATTCCTTCAATGGTCATACCCCCCACAGGATTTGCAAAGGGATCTTTCTGCCGCTTTAAAAATGCCGCAGTATCGGAGGGATAGGTTTCAACCACTGCATCAAACCATTTTTTGATAATCTGTTTTTTGTTTTCTTTTAAAATTTTTTTTAAGTTCATCATTTTCCTGTCAAACATTTGCAAATCCAAACATCTCGCCTTAACATAACATCCCCAATGTATATTTTAAGCAACAGCCTATAATCAAAATCTGAATTGATGTCAAGGATTAATAGACTGCAAAACCCAAGCATTTTTTCCGGCTTTCAAGCAGTTCCAATGGCTATGCTCCGACCTGTCGATTTAAAAAAAATCTCATTCTTGACTTGATCCAGATTGTGTTATATAAAAGCCAATTTTTCAGGAATATTTAAACGTTTGATAGGAAATTTAATGGCTTCTGCTCTCATAAGCGCCCCGTGTGACGGAAAGCCTGTTCGTTCCATCAAACAATCGGCATAATTAACACAATTAATACGGGGCATTATAGAATAACTCGAAAGGGAGAGGTAAAAAATCCGGATGATTTCATTAAAAAGCTTGCTCATTCTCACTGCAATTCTTTTTTTTCCGGCAATAGCACTTGCCGGAGACCATGCAGTAGATCTTACCGGCACATATTACGGCATAATTGCTGTTAACATTTTCATCATTGCTTACGCGCTCGTGCCGCTGGAAAATAATATTCATCTCAGAAAAAGCAAACCCGTGCTTCTTGCAGCCGGTATAATATGGGCACTGGTAGCCCTGGCGTATGCTGCAATAGGCGATATCCACACCCCTCATGAAGCCATCAAACACAGTCTTCTGGAATATGCCGAACTCTTTTTGTTCCTCCTGGCTGCCATGACTTATATCAATGCTATGGAAGAAAGAAATGTGTTCCAGTCTTTACGGGCATACCTGGTTTCAAAAGGATATTCTCTAAGAAAAATTTTCTGGATCACCGGCTTGCTCGCTTTTTTCATATCACCGGTAGCCGATAACCTGACCACAGCTCTTTTGATGGGCGCTGTCGTTATGGCAGTGGGCGGCAGCAACAAAAAGTTTGTAGCTATTGCCTGCATCAATATAATAGTGGCTGCCAACGCGGGCGGAGCATTTTCTCCTTTCGGTGATATCACCACCCTGATGGTCTGGCAAAAAGGCAAGGTCTCTTTCGGAGAATTTTTCGCAATCTTTATCCCATCTGTCGTCAACTGGCTGATTCCCGCTGTCATAATGGGCTGTTTTGTAGCCAAAGAACAACCCACAGCCAGCGATGAAGAAGTTGTCATGAAATTCGGGGCCAAGCGTGTTATGATATTTTTTCTCCTGACCATTATGACAGCGGTCTGCTTTCATAATTTTCTCCATCTGCCTCCTGCCGCAGGCATGATGTTCGGGTTGGGATACCTCGGAGCGCTCTCCTATTACATCAAGCGAGTCGAAGGCCGAAAAGAAAAATATGACAATATCCTGGGATATCGAGGACCTGAAACATTGAGTCCGTTTTATTCCATGCCTCTTGATAATCTGGAATCTGTCGGAAAGTACATAGACGAAGAAGAGAATACACCTGCCTTTATAATCGACAGAAATCACATAATCACCCACTGGAACGAAGCCATGGAAGAATTGACTGGCATACTTTCCGAAAACGCGGTGGGAACACAAAACCAGTGGAAGCCATTTTATCAGGAAAGACGGTCAATCATGGCCGATCTTGTCATGGATTACATGCCTGAAGAAAAAATTTCCACAATTTATCCTGGGAAACACCAGAAGATCGACATGACTCAGGATTTCTTCACTGCCTCAGATTTTTTCCCAGAACTCGGATCAGAAGGTAAGTGGCTAAATTTTTCAGCCGCTCCCATAAAAGATGAAGATGACAATCCAGTAGGTGCTGTCGAAAAGATCGAAGATATGACTACTCACAAGGCATCAATCAAGCATTTCGATATCATGAAGAACATCGCCAGGGCAGAATGGGATACCCTGCTCTTTTTCTACGGTGTTATCATGTGCGTTGGCGGACTTTCACAATTCGGATATCTGTCTTTGATCTCAAATTTCATGTACACTGATCTGGGTCCGACATATGCAAATACCCTGGTGGGAATCCTCTCAGCCATCGTGGACAATATCCCGGTCATGTTCGCTGTACTGACAATGGATCCTTCCATGTCCCATGGACAATGGCTCCTGGCAACTCTGACCGCAGGAACAGGCGGAAGCATGCTCGCCATAGGCTCTGCCGCAGGAGTAGCCCTGATGGGAACAGCCAGAGGCATTTACACCTTCGGCGTACATCTGAAATGGACACCTGTGATCGCCCTCGGTTATGCAGCGGCTATCATATGCCATCTGATCATCAATGCCGCTATAATGTAGTTTGTTGAAGATCGAAGTGTCCGGGAACTGAAAGGTTTCCGGACACTTTCTTGCCTCCCTCCTCTTGATTTTTTCATCCAGATCATATAAAAATCATGCTTGGTCTGGATGCTTCTGTTGAGCAAGTCAACTGGGACTGTCTGCCCCTTATAGACAAAGATTATTCCAGAGTGTGGCGCTACATCGGGATAAAAAACTTTGTAGCTTCGTAGGTTGGGTTGAGGAACGAAACCCAACACAAAATTGTTACTTTTAAATTTACAGACGAAAACACACGGACAACCTGATATGATTATGCCTGTTAAGTACCTGTACATAAGTTTTATGACATTTCATCCGTATGCTCATGCATACACAGCCCGGAGATAAATCTCCGGGCTGAATTTTTCAAAGCCGGGTAAACCCGGCTGCAATAGCGCCCTTCAGGGTGCTTTGGATGACTCAGCCGGGAGATTTATCTCCCGGCAGTTGCGTTGATCATGGTCAATATTTTTAAAAAATGTTAAATATTTTCTGCATAGGTACTTATGTTGATTTAATGTAAAATAAGATGTCCGCAACAAGGGAGAATGTCGATGGATGATAAAGACTGGAAAACGCTCATTCATACAATAGAACAAAGGGAATGCATTCTCATGCTTGGCCCGGATGCTTCTGTTGAGCAAGTCAACGGGGATTGTCGGCCCCTTATCGAAATACTGGCCCAGGACCTGAGCAAAAAAATCAAACCGGATACCAGGAAAAAAATCGATACTTCCAGTATTGCCCAGGTATCAAAATATTATTGCCTTGAAACCGGAAAAAGTGATCTACTTGCAAATGTTTCGTCTTTTTATAACGCAAAAAATCATACCAGCGAACTGCACAAAGACCTCGCCACTCTCCCGTTTTATTTCACTGTATCCGCTTCCCCCGATAATATGTTTGCCACAGCCTTGAAAGAACGAGGCAAAGAACCTGCAATTGAAAGATATAATTTCCGGGGAGAAAACCCGGATCTGGTCAAGATGGGAACTCCTGAAACTCCTTTGATTTTTCATCTTTACGGGTCAACCAAAGAGCCAAGGTCTTTACCTCTCACCGAAGAAGATCTGCTCGATTTTCTCGTTGCCGTGATATCAAAGAATCCGCCGCTGCCTCATAATATTCTCAATGAATTGAGTGCGGGCAATAAAAGCCTGCTCTTTATCGGCTTCGGTTTCAGACACTGGTATCTTCGCATTCTGCTCCATGTCCTGCACGGCACAAAAAAGGACAGTCGTTCGTTCGCTATGGAGCAATTCATGCCTGATGGTACGGAATGCCAGAATACAATCCTTTTTTTCAGAACCAGCGATTATAAAATTCATATTTTCTGTAATGAATTAAGCACTTTCGTTAAGGAATTAAAACAAAGATATTTAGACAGTTCGCCTGATCCTGCTTTAAAAACGCTCATGATAGATGCGCCTACTGTTTTTATCTGTCATGCTAAAGAGGATAAAGATAAAGCAGCATCTTTGTACGAAAAATTTAAAAATGAAAATATCAAACCCTGGTTCGACGAGAAAAATTTTCGGGGCGGAGATGCCTGGGATTCTGTTATTAAATCTACAATAAACGAAATCGATTATTTTCTGTTACTGCAAAGCCATTCCCTGTTGAATAAGAAAACAGGTTATGTCTTTCGAGAAATAAAATTTGCATTTAAAAGACAGGACGAAATCAATCCCAATTCCAAGCATTTTTTTGTTATACCGGCAATCATTGATGATTGCCTCGGACTGGAAAATCTGTCTGATCTTCATAATATTGATTTGACCAAAGATACAGCTTTTCAAAAATTAGTTAAAGATATAAAAAAAGATTATCAACGGCTTAAAAGGGATAAGGTATGAGTACAACTTCAAGTTACAGATATCCAGGGTCACGACCTTTTCAGGATACTAAGATTGACAGGCTGCTCTATTTTGGAAGAGAGCATGAAAAAGAATCCCTCTTTCAGATGATTCTTGCCGAAAGACTGGTCGTTCTTTATTCCAAATCAGGGATGGGGAAAACATCTCTTCTCAATGCCGGTGTGAATGAGCTGCTTCGTGAAAGAGAATTTTTTCCAATTGTGATAAGGTTGAACAACCCGGAAGGTGACCTGTTTCAGGACGTTTACGATTCAGTTAAGCAAAGCACGAAAGGAATCGAGCGTGAACTTGAACAAAAAAAGACTCTCTGGGAATTTTTTAAATCTTTGGAATTATGGAATAATGATGACATTCTCCTGACCCCTGTTCTGATATTCGACCAATTCGAAGAATTGTTCACTTTACATTCTCCTGCAACCCGAAAAACTTTTATCACGCAATTTGCCGATCTTGTAAAAAACCGTATCCCCGATGAACTGCTTGAATCAATGAAATCGGGCAACAAGCCTTTATACACAGAAACTCCTCCAAACATTAGAGTCGTCATTTCGATACGAGAGGATTGGTTAGGTCATCTCGAAGAATTATCCCGTGGAATTCCTGATATTTTTCGCAATTTGTTCAGAGTGTTGCCATTGAATCGCGAACAGGCGAGAAAGGCTGTCGTCAATCCGGCTCTGTTGAAGAAGGACGATACAATCACGGCAAAACCTTTTGAATACGCTGATGATACGGTTGCGGCAATGCTTGATTTTTTATGCAGGCGGAAAAAAATAAGAACAGATGCAATTATAACGTCAACCGGAAAATTGAGTAACTGTTTTAATAATCCTCTGTTTTTATTGTTTGAGAAAGCCGGTGACAAACTGTCTTCCATTATATCGTTTGATTCCAGCGAAGTGGAGCCGTTTCAGCTTCAATTACTCTGCCAGCACATTGAAAACAGGATTGTCGGGGATTCTGCTGAAAATGTGGGTGAACATATCGTTTATTTGCGAGAATTAGGCGGGGAATCCGGGATGAAGGGGGTTTTGCAGAATTTTTACGACGATCAAATCAAACTGTTGGACTCAAGGCATGAAAGGAGAAATGTAATAAAGCTATGCGAAAAAGGTTTGATCAGTGTGACAGATCGGCGATTGAGCCTGGAAAAAGAAGAAATAGAACGTAAATACAACGTTCCAAAAAATATTTTAGCAGAACTTGTCAATAGCAGGCTGCTTCGGTCTGAACCGCGTGTCGGAAGTACATATTATGAATTGAGTCATGATACACTTATCGAACCGATACTGGAATCGCGGAAAAAACGAAAAAAAAAGAAAGATAGCAGTATTAGCAAATTAAGTTTGGTTACTTTAATGTTATGTCTTGTACCTGCTCTAACATTTTTGATGCATAAAGATAGTGAACGTGTCAGAGCGGAAGACGCTATAAAGAATTACAAGAAAACTATTGAGAGTGGTTCGGAGAATTCCCCTGATTTCTGCAAATTAGGAGATGCATTCTATGCAAAGAAGAAGTATAAAGAAGCGGTAGATCAATACCGAAAAGCTATAGAACAATACAAAAAATTTGTTGAGACTGCACCATATTATGCTTACAGTAAATTAGGAGATGTATTCTATGCTCAGAAGGAATACGGAAAAGCGATGGCTCAATACGGAAAAGCTATTGAGATCAGCCCATACTACTATACCGATCCTTACAATAATTTGGGGAAAGCGTCTAATAAACAGATAAGGCCGAAACGGGAAAGCATTACGATTGGTCATAATGCCTCTACTTACAGTCTGTTGGGAAATACATTTATGAAATTGAAGAATTATGAAGAAGCGATCAATCAGTATCGTAAAGCAATTGAGATTGATCCTGATAATACCTATGCTAACACGATGTTAGGACTTGCATTTTATAAACAAAAGAATTATGAAGAAGCGATCAATCAGTATCGTAAAGCAATTGAGATCGATCCTGATAATACCTATGCTTACAACAAGTTAGGCCGTGTATTCGAAAAACAAAAGAATTATGAAGAAGCGATCAATCAGTACCGTAAAGCAATTGAGATTGATCCTGATAATACCTATGCTTACA